>JBEGLE010000087.1:0-3148 GCA_041183725.1 Pseudomonadota bacterium
CCTATGATCAACTGCGCAACGCGATGAAGCGGCACGGTTTGGCGGATAAAGCGTAAGCCCAGCTATCGCGCTTGCTTTTTGCTGCGAACCGGCCTAATCAGCCATTCATCCCGACATTGTAATACAACGTTTGGGCTGGCGCCGAGAGGGGCCGGCGCGAAACGGTATTGCAATACAGTTGGGTTAACGGAGTTGGTATGGCGGATATTGCGCGCATTATCGAAGTGATTGAACCAGAGGTTACGGCCTTGGGTTTCGATCTCGTGCGCGTGATTATGTTCGGCAAAAGCGAAGTGGGTGACGAGGAGCATACGCTGCAAGTCATGGCGGAGCGCCCCGATACCGGCCAATTGGTGATCGAGGATTGCGCGGCGCTTTCGCACCGGATCTCTGATCGCATCGATGCGCTGGAAGAAGCCGGTGAGATGCTGATCGTTGAAGCCTATCGGCTTGAGGTTTCCTCGCCGGGTATCGACCGTCCACTTACCCGCGTGAAAGATTATGTGAACTGGGCCGGGCACGAAGTGCGCGTTCAGTTGAAGAACCCCGTCGATGGCAACCGCAAGGCGGTTCAGGGTGACCTGATCAGTCTGGAGGGTGACACGGTTACTATCGATGATCGTAAATCAGGGCAGGTGTCTTTTCCCCTGTCCGATGTCCATTCCGCTAAGCTGGTCTTGACCGACCGGTTGATTGCCTCCACTCGCCCGCTCGATTCGAGCGGAGTGGATGAATTGCTCGAAGAACAGGAAGACTGATTCATGGCCAGTGCGATTTCTGCTAACCGCGCCGAACTCCTTGCTATCGCAACTGCGGTGGCGACCGAGAAGATGATCGACAAGTCGATCGTTATCGAGGCGATGGAAGAAGCTATCCAGAAGTCGGCGCGCAACCGGTATGGTGCCGAAAACGATATCCGCGCCAAGCTTGATCCGCGCACTGGCGATCTGCGCCTGTGGCGTGTGGTTGAAGTGGTTGAACTGGTTGAAGACTATTTCAAACAGGTTGATCTTAAGGCGGCAGAAAAGCTGCAGCCGGGTGCGCAGATTGGCGATTTCATCGTTGATCCGCTGCCGCCAGTCGATCTTGGCCGTATCGACGCCCAGTCCGCCAAGCAGGTGATCTTCCAAAAGGTCCGCGATGCTGAGCGTGAGCGTCAGTATGAAGAATTCAAGGACCGCGCCGGCGAAGTGATCACTGGGGTGATCAAGTCGGTTGAATTTGGCCATGTTATCGTCAATCTGGGCCGCGCCGAGGGCGTGATCCGCCGCGATCAGCAGATTCCCCGTGAAGTGGCCCGTGTGGGTGAGCGCGTTCGCGCGCTGATCATGAAGGTGGAGCGCAACAACCGCGGCCCGCAAATATTCCTTTCGCGTGCGCACCCAGACTTCATGAAGAAGCTGTTCGCGCAGGAAGTGCCCGAAATCTATGACGGCATCATCACCATCATGGCCGCCGCGCGTGATCCGGGCAGCCGCGCCAAGATTGGTGTGATCAGCCGCGATTCCTCGATTGACCCGGTCGGCGCTTGCGTCGGCATGAAGGGCAGCCGCGTTCAGGCGGTGGTTCAGGAAATGCAGGGCGAAAAGATCGACATCATTCCTTGGAGCGAGGACACCGCAACTTTCGTGGTTAACGCGCTGCAACCCGCAACGGTCAGCCGCGTGGTGATCGATGAAGAAGAAGGCCGTATCGAGGTTGTTGTTCCTGACGATCAGCTGAGCCTGGCAATTGGTCGCCGTGGTCAGAACGTGCGGCTGGCTTCGCAGCTGACCAATTCGGCAATCGACATCATGACTGATGCCGAAGCCAGCGAAAAGCGCCAGAAGGAATTTGCTGAGCGTTCAAAGATGTTCGAGGAAGAGCTCGACGTTGATGAAACTCTCTCGCAGTTGCTGGTGGCCGAAGGCTTCAGCGAACTGGAAGAAGTCGCCTATATCGAACTGACCGAACTGGCCGCGATTGAAGGCTTTGACGAAGAGCTGGCTGAGGAACTGCAAAGCCGCGCCACCGAAGCGTTGGACCGCCGCGAAGAAGGTGCGCGTCAAGAACGCCGCGCCTTGGGCGTTGAAGATGCTCTGGCTGAAATCCCGCATCTGACCGAACAGATGCTGGTTGTCTTGGGTAAGGTGGGCATCAAGACGCTTGATGATCTGGCCGATCTGGCGACCGACGAACTCATTGCCAAGAAGCGCACCGAACAGCGCCGTCGTGATGGATCGGCCCCGCGCCGCACCGCACGTGACGAGGATAAGGGCGGCGTTCTGGGCGAATATGGCCTGTCGGAAGAGCAGGGCAACGAAATCATCATGGCTGCGCGCGCACACTGGTTTGAAGACGAGCCAGTTAACGAGGAGGCCGCCCATGCGGATTCCTCACAATGAGCGCTTAAGCTCCGACAATCCCGAGGCGCCCGAAAGGCGCTGCATTCTCTCTGGGGACCACGGTTCGCGGGATGGTTTGTTGCGTCTGGCGATCTCTCCGGATGGCGATGTGCTGCCCGATGTTCTGGCGCGTGCGCCAGGACGGGGCGCATGGGTCGGCGTTACCCGCGCAGAACTTGAGGATGCCATCGCCAAGGGCAAGCTCAAGGGTGCTCTGGCGCGCGCCTTTAAGGGCGCGACCCTAACCATTCCCGAAGATTTACCACAGCGCATTGAGCAGGCCCTGACACGGGTTCTGATCGACCGTTTGGGACTGGAAAAGCGATCGGGCAAACTTCTGCTGGGCTCCGACCGGATTGGCGAATGGGCACGCGGCGGGCGGGTGGCTTGGCTGGGCCATGCCGCCGATGCCAGCGATGATGGGGCGCGCAAACTGGATCAGGCGTGGCGGGTCGGTCAAGAGGCCGAAGGCAGCGGATTGGCTGGTGTGCGCTTGCCACTGGACCGCGCAGCCCTGTCTGTGGCATTGGGGCGCGATAACGTTGTCCACTTGGCGCTTACTGATGAAGCGGCGGCACAGAGGTTTTCCTCGATGCTGCAGCGCCTGCTCCATTTCCTCGGCCGTGCAGATGGCGCGGCAATCGAATCGAGCGAGCGGACGGCACCTGCCGGCACGCTTGCGTCGGCACAATAGAACCTGAAGGACTGTTTAGACCAATGAGCGAGACCGATAACAAACCGACGCTGGGCAGAAAGCCACTTGG
>JBEGLE010000088.1:0-4916 GCA_041183725.1 Pseudomonadota bacterium
GTTTGACTTGCCAGCCCGCGCCGAATCAGCGCGGCGGGCTGTAAAGCTGAAATGGATGAATACCCTGAGCGCTGGGGTGGAAGAACTGCCACTGGATATCTTCCGCGCCAATGGGGTTACGCTCACCAATGGCGCGGGGATCAATGCTGTGACCATCGCGGAATATGCGGTGATGGGCATGTTGACCTTGGCGAAAGGCTATCGTGAGGTGGTGCGCGCGGCTGATCGGCGCGAATGGCTGGGCGATGCCCCGGGCAAAGTAGAATTGCTGGGTAGCCGGGCCCTGATCATCGGCGCAGGGGCGATTGGATCGCTGATTGCTGATCGCTTGCGCCCCTTCGGGGTTGATATGGTTTCGGTGCGCCGCCGCCCGCAGGTGGGTGATCTGGGGCCGGATGACTGGCGCAGCCAGTTGGGCGCGTTCGATTGGGTGATCGTGACCGCACCCGCCACCCCGGAAACCGAGCATATGATTGGCGCGGCCGAACTGGCGGCAATGAAGCCAAGCGCCAGCTTACTTAATTTTGCCCGCGCTTCCTTAGTGGATCAGCAGGCCTTGATCGAAGCCTTGCAGGCAAAGCGCATTGCCGCGGCCTTCCTAGACGTTACCGATCCAGAGCCATTGCCGCCTGAGCATCCCCTATGGTCGCTGGATAATGCCCATATTACCATGCACCTGTCTGGTCGTTCACAAACCCTGATGTATGCCCGCAGTGCGCAGCGGTTTTTGGAAAACCTGAAACGTTGGAGCAAGGGGGAACCACTGAGCTACGTGGTGGACCTTGATCGCGGGTATTAAGCGCGGGGAAAAAGGTTAACTCTCTGCCACCAGCAGCAGTTCAGCCGTAATGGTCAGGAACGGCTGGGGAATGAGCTGGTGAGACAGATCGACTATGGTTGCATCGGCGACGATTTGGCCGGGCAGGGCAAATTCGTGATCGGGCAGTGCCGCCACAAACTGTTCTCCTGTGGTAACGGCCTGCCCCCCGCTAAAAGCCATTGTCACAGTGTGGCGGCAGCCGGAAAAGGTGGCGCTGGCCCAAGGATGCTCGGCATGGCTGATGAGTTCGCCCTGCCGATCAGCCAGAGCCATCAGTGCATCAAGCAGCCGTGTCCAAGTGCGGCAAGGCGCCGAAGAAGTGCTACGCATGGTCTTGGCTCCGGTAAATGTTCATGAAATGTTCTACGCGTTGTTCCGTTGCGCTGCGGGGACTGCGGCCATTGCGCAAATCGGCGACAAAACGCGGGTCACCCACTGCCATGCGGCCAAATTTGGTCCAAGGCAGGCCAGTATCGCGCAAAAAAATTTCGATGTGTCGAAGCAGCAATTTGTCCTCCTGAGTGCTGATTAGCGGTTATTCTATGCTCGAATCGGCATGGGAATAATGCTTTGGTGATGGAGGAAATCCTACTTGTCTAGGAAAAATCCTTCGTGTAAGGGAAACTACATGATCACCGACCAAGCCCGCGCGCGATTGCTGCAACTCGCTGACCTGCAAGGGGTTAGTTTGGCGGCACTGTCTGCCTTTCTTGGCAGAAATCCCAGCTATTTGCAGCAATTTGTCCGCAAGGGCAGCCCACGCAAACTGGAAGAAACCGATCGGCGGCGCTTGGCCACTTTCTTTGGGGTTGCCGAAGCGGAACTGGGGGCGCCTGACGATCCGGCTGATGCGCGGCCCAGCCGGGGGCGGCGTGGTAATTTTGTCGAAGTGCCGCGTCTGGCGCTTGATGCGTCAGCGGGGGCGGGTGCTATTGCTGCGGAGGAAGGGGCAGTCGACAGTCTGCGCTTTTCATCGCGATGGCTGCGCTCGCAGGGCTTTGATCCCGCGATGCTAAGCGCGATTGCCGTGGCTGGGGATTCGATGGAACCGCTGTTGCGGGATGGCGATGAGATCTTGGTTGACACCACACCGCGCCCCCTGCGCGATGGCATCCACGTAGTGCGGGTAGGGGATGCCCTGTTGGTCAAAAGGGTTCAGGCTGGGGTGCCTGGCCGGATCATTCTTGAGAGTGAAAATCCCGGCTATCGCCCTATCGAACTGCCGCCGGAAGACATTCAGATTATAGGCCGGGTTGTTTGGAAAGGCGGAAGGCTGTAGTCTTCAGATTACTGGAAAAGACATATATTGTTTCAGAAAAACTTGCCATATGAGCTATGAATGTTTGTGAAGTCCTTGTGGGTTATAATACAGTTTTCCTTCCTTTGATCCAAACTGAACCTACTTGGTAAAGTTACCCCATTTTTCGGCGTAAATTCAATATTGCGCGATGGCAGCAGTGGCCGCATCTGAGAGGTATGTTTTTCCAGAATGAAACACCCAGTGAGCCAGCATTGCGGGTAGCCACAATCCCCGTCACCCCGTTTGAGCAAAACTGCTCGCTGATGTGGTGCACCAAAACCCTGCGCGGTGTTTTGGTCGATGCGGGCGGCGATCTTGATCGGCTGAAAGCCGTAGTTGCGCGTTCAGGGGTGACGATTGAAAAGCTGCTGGTGACCCATGGACACATGGACCATTGCGGTATGACGGGCGTTCTGGCCCGTGATTTGGGTGTGCCGATTGAAGGGCCGCATGAAGACGATCGCTTCTGGATTGAACAACTTGATGATCCTGCAAAACACTATGGCCTTGAGGGAGAGAGTTTTGAGCCAGATCGCTGGTTGCACGATGGCGATACGGTCAGCTTTGGTGATGTGACCTTGGATGTGCTGCATTGCCCAGGGCATACGCCCGGCAGCGTGGTGTTCTTTCACGCTCCCAGCCAGATTGCGATTGTCGGGGATGTGCTGTTTGCCGGATCCATCGGCCGTACCGACTTTCCACGCGGCAATCATCAGCAGTTAATTGATTCGATTACCCAAAAGCTATGGCCGCTGGGTGATGGGGTAACTTTTGTTTCTGGTCACGGGCCAACCAGTACTTTTGGCCAAGAGCGCAAGACCAACCCCTTCGTTGCTGACAAGGTTTATAGGTAACGCACCCCCGAATTGGGCGGGGGCGCGTTGCGCTATATTTCCGATCAGATCTTGCCGAGGGTGATGCCGACGGCGAAGATGACCAGAACCAATTGGGGCAGCATGCCGGTGAGCATGCCGATGCCGCGACCGGGCTTGAAGCTGCCGTCCATTCCAATGGCGTGGGCAATACGGCCAAGCATGAACACCGCGCCAAGCGGGGCCAACCAAGCGCCGCCCTTGCCGGCCAGTTCGATAGCCGCAATGCCGATCAGGGTCAGCGGGGTCTGTTCAACAAAATTAAGCTGGGCACGCATGCGACGCAGGATGGCTTCGTTGCCGCCGTCGCCGACCGAAATGCCGAATTGGTGGCGCAACTTGCCAATCCGCATGCTAAGCCAGAAATTGATAACGAAGGCCGCTGCGATAAGGCACAGTGTGGTTGGCAGTAGGATTGTCATAGGTATTCACTCCCTCTTTATGTGATGCTGAGCGTTGTTAACCCTAAGCGGGTTGCAACGCACGATAAATCCGTTATAGGCGCGCCTTCGCTGTCGCCCTGTCATCACTGGCATGGATGCGGCAATATAATCGCTGTCACGAATTTTCAGGAACAGGTGCCGCAATGGCTGTCCCAAAAAGAAAAACTAGCCCCTCACGCCGGGGTATGCGCCGTAGCCATGATGCGCTGAAGCCCGATGCATTCCATGAATGCTCGAACTGTGGCGAACTGAAGCGTCCGCATCATCTGTGCGGTTCGTGCGGCCACTACAACGGGCGCGAGATCGTCGCCGTCGGCCTGTAACGGCCGGAACCTTTAAAGGGGTTTGGGGAACATGAGCCTGCCGCGTATCGCTATCGATGCGATGGGCGGTGACGAGGGCGTGCGCGTTATGGTTGAAGGCGCGGCCATTGCCAGCCGTAGCCACGATCGCTTCAAATTCCTGTTGGTTGGCGATGAAACGCTGATCAAAGCCGCGCTGATCAACTATCCTGATCTTCTCGCCGCTTCGGAAGTGCTTCATGCCCCCGAAGTGATCAGTGGCGATGAAAAGCCCAGTCAGGCACTGCGCCGGGCGAAAAACACATCCATGGGTATGGCGGTTAACGCGGTTAAGGTCGGCGATGCCGGTGCCGCGGTCAGCGCAGGCAATACGGGCGCGCTTATGGCTATTTCCAAGCTGGCACTGCGCACCATGCCGGGCATTGATCGTCCGGCCTTGGCGGGGATCCTGCCCACGCTGGGCGACAATGATTTTGTCATGCTTGATCTGGGCGCCAACACCGAATGCGATACCCGTAATCTGGTGCAATTCGCCATTATGGGGGCAGCCTATTCGCGCATTGTGACTGGCCTCGAATCGCCGCGGGTGCGCTTGCTCAACATTGGTAGCGAAGAAATTAAAGGCACGGGCACGCTGCGCGATGCCGCCGCCCAGCTTAAACTGGCCGCTGGGGAACTCGCGATGACTTTTGACGGCTTTACCGAAGCCGACAAGATTTGCCGCGGTGATGTTGATGTGGTGGTGACCGATGGCTTTTCGGGTAATATCGCGCTGAAGGCGGTTGAAGGCACGGCGCGCTTTGTTGGCGATTTGCTGCGCCGCAGTTTCGCAAGCTCTTTGCGGTCAAAATTCGGTTTCCTGATTTCGCGCCCGGCCACCGAGCTTCTGAAGCACCACCTTGATCCGAACAACCACAACGGTGCCGTGTTCTTGGGTCTGAATGGCGTTGTCGTGAAAAGCCATGGCTCTGCTACCGCTGCGGGCGTGGCCAATGCGGTTGCCGTGGCTGCCCGTTTGTTGGAAGACGATATTACCAACCGCATCGCCGCCGATCTTACCCATGTGGGGGCGGATAGCCTTGCGGCGAGAGGGAGTGCTGAATGACCCGTCAATCCGTGATCATCGGGACTGGGTCAGCCCTGCCTAAGCGCCGGGTGGATAATGCCGAATTGGCGCAG
>JBEGLE010000089.1:0-10023 GCA_041183725.1 Pseudomonadota bacterium
GCCGATAATGTGGACATCATAAGTCATCGCTGCCCCTGTCCAAGTCTAGGCACAAGCGCTAGGGGGCAGCGATGACTTATGATGTCCACATTATCGGCGGCGGTCTTGCCGGGAGCGAGGCAGCCTGGCAACTCGCAAAGCGCGGGGTCAGGGTTCACCTGTCGGAAATGCGCGGAACGGGCGAAGGATCGCCTGCGCATCAGACCGATCAACTGGCCGAACTGGTTTGCTCCAATTCGTTCCGATCAGACGATCACAGCGCCAATGCCGTTGGCCTGTTGCATCACGAAATGCGGGCTTGCGGATCGCTGGTGATGGCGGCGGCAGAAAAGGCGCGGGTTCCTGCTGGCTCTGCCCTTGCGGTTGATCGTGATGTTTTTTCCGCAGAGGTTGAAGCCGCACTGGCCGCCCTGCCCACCCTGACAATCGCCCGCGAACGGATTGATGTTCTGCCCGAAGCAGGGCTGACCATCGTTGCCACCGGGCCGCTTACGGCCGCAGCATTGGCTGACAGCATCGGCTCGGCCACCGGCGCCGATAGTCTGGCTTTTTTTGATGCCATTGCTCCCATCGTCCACCGCGATACCATCAATATGGACATTGCCTGGATGGCATCACGCTGGGACAAAGGCGCGGAAGCCTCTTTGGCGCTGGGCGGTGATGGGCGTGACTATATCAACTGCCCAATGGACAAAGACCAATACATCGCCTTTCGCGAAGGCCTGCTAACGGGAGACAAGACCGAATTTAAGGAATGGGAAGCCAACACGCCCTATTTCGACGGTTGCATGCCAATTGAAGTCATGGCGCAGCGCGGCGAAGATACTCTGCGCTATGGCCCGATGAAGCCGGTAGGGCTGGACAATCCGCGCACCGGGCGCTGGCCCTATGCCGTGGTGCAATTGCGGCAGGACAACAAGCTCGGCACCTTGTGGAACATGGTGGGCTTTCAAACCAAGCTCAAGCACGCCGAACAGGTCCGCCTGTTCCGCACCATTCCGGGTTTGGAACAAGCTGAATTCGCCCGGTTGGGCGGCTTGCACCGCAACACCTTCCTCAATTCCCCTCGCCTGCTAGATCGTCAGTTGCGGTTAAAGTCAGCCCCGCACATCCGCTTTGCCGGACAAATGACAGGCTGCGAAGGCTATGTTGAAAGTGCCTCTATCGGCTTGCTCGCTGGGCTGATGACCGCCCACCAGATCAGCGGCCGCGAATGGCAAACCCCGCCCCGCACCACGGCGCTGGGTGCCCTGCTATCGCACATCACCGGCGATGCCGAGGCCGACAGCTATCAACCGATGAATGTCAATTTCGGCCTGTTCCCGCCGCCACCGCCAGAGGTGAAGAAAAAGCAGCGCAAGCTTGCCTATACCGATCGGGCCAAGACGGATCTAACCGGCTGGGTTGAACACATCGTCTGATTCTGGCTCTGCCTGAACTGGCAGCGGCGGCGGCGGTGAAACTTTGCCAGCCTTGCCCACCGCTTGTGGCTTCGGTGCAGTGCATTTGCATTGGGGTTGCATTTTACGCTTTGGCTTGGTCGTAGCAAACTCTGCGCGGTTCAAGGTGCCATCACCATTTGCATCAGCGCCCTTGAATCGGATGGTGGTAACGACGGACCATTCCTCAAAACTCAGCAAATTGTTGCCATCAACATCCAATTTACGAAACATCGCCACGCGCGGCATCAGGGCTTCGGTGCGGGTGATCTTGCTATCGCGATTGCGGTCAAGCCGATCAAAGCGCCGCTGCTCTCGGGTTGCCTCGCTCACCTCTGGTGGCGCCACACCGCGCAGACCTGCGCCGCTTTCAGTGGGTAAAATTTGCTCAACCAATGGGTTAGCAAGCTGCGGCGGGTCATTTCCCTGATCGGTCGCCGCGCGGCCCTGCCACCAAAACAGACCCGCAGAGACAAGCAAAAGCGAAGCAAAGGCCCCCAATAGAGTTCGGTTCACAGCGCATACCTCCGCCGAAACCTAAATCATGCCTTTACAGTCCAATCAAGCCAATACGCAGTGCTGAAAACAGTGTGAATGGCGATAAATCACCACCCCGCTTGTCAGCGGCAACCGACAGATGCTCCAAAATAGCCAACGGGCGCAAAGCCTTGGGGCAGCGCCCACGGCCCGCTGGCGCTTGATCTGCCAGCGCCCTAGCCCGCACCTTCTCCTGCGGATCCTGCACATGCAGAGCCAAATCCGCCAAGGCCCAGCGCCGCGCACGGCTTTGCGCCAAGCCCACATCCAAGCCTAGCAGCTGCGCCAAGGCAGCCAGTGCGGCTATCCGGCCATTGGCAAAGGTAATGAAAGCAGCAGCATCAAGCGGCGGTTCGGCCAACAAGGCTTCCCAGCCATCAACCAACGGCACAAATTCCGCCCCGGCATTTGGCCAAGCAACCAAGCGTGCCAGCAAAGGCTCTCCCTTTGGTCGCTCTGCCACAGGCTGGGTCAGGCGATCGCGCCACCAAGCCAGACGCAATTGCGCCAGCATCGGCTCTTTGGCTTGGCGTAAAATTGTTGCCAATCGCGCATCCAGCGCCAGCAGGGTTAACCATTCCTCCCGAATAGCAGCCGGGGCATAGGCAAGAGCCAAACGCGATAGCAGAGGCAGACTTTCGACCAGCCCCTGCTCAGAATCCGCAAAAGGTTTCATGCTCGCCTGCAAACGCTCAGCGATAGCAAACCCGCTTCACAGCCAAAACGATCCGCGCCGCATCAATGATCGCGGCCTTTTCCAGATTGGCAGCATAAGGCAGCGGCACGTCTTCGTTGCAAACCCGTTGTACCGGCGCATCAAGGTGATCGAAACCATCTTCCATGCAGATTGCAATGATTTCTGATGCAATCGAGCAAGCCGGCCAACCTTCTTCTGCCACGACCAAACGATTGGTCTTGGCCAAGCTTTTCAGCACGGCGTCCTTGTCCAGCGGGCGCAAGGTACGCAGATCAAGCACTTCGGCATCAATCCCTTCTGCCGCTAGCAAATCAGCCGCTTCCAGAGCCAAGCCAACGCCGATCGAATAGGATACGATCGTCACATCCTTGCCTTCACGCATGATCCGCGCCTTGCCGATGGGCACGATATGATCATCATCCTGCGCCAGCTCAAACGAACGGCCATAGATCAGTTCGTTTTCAAGGAAGACCACCGGATCATCGCTGCGGATTGCCGCCTTCAGCAAGCCCTTGGCATCGGCGGCATCATAGGGGGCAATGACCACCAAGCCCGGCACTGCGGCATACCACGGCGCGTAGTTCTGGCTATGCTGCGCGCCAACCCGGCTGGCAGCGCCATTTGGGCCGCGGAACACAATGGGACAGCGCATCTGGCCGCCCGACATATAATTGGTCTTGGCCGCAGAATTAATAACATGATCAATCGCCTGCATGGCGAAGTTAAAAGTCATGAATTCCACAATCGGGCGAAGGCCACCCATAGCTGCACCGGTCCCGATACCGGCAAAGCCATATTCGGTGATCGGCGTATCGATTACCCGGCGCGGACCGAATTCATCAAGCAAGCCTTGGGTAACCTTATAGGCGCCCTGATACTGGGCGACTTCTTCACCCATCACAAAAACGCGGTCATCCCTACGCATTTCTTCGGCCATGGCATCGCGCAAGGCTTCACGAAGCGTAACTGTAATCTGGTTCGTAGCGGGTGATGTGGCTTCTGGCTTTGCTACCGGAGCCACATCTGCCGGTGCGGCAGGGGCCGATACGGGAATGTCGCCTTCACCAATCACGGCGATAACCGTGCCAACTTTCACCCCTTCGGTGCCCTCAGAAACCAGAATGCGGCCGATTTTGCCTTCATCAACCGCTTCAAATTCCATCGTGGCCTTATCGGTTTCGATCTCAGCCAGAATATCTCCGGCCTTAACCACGTCACCTTCCTTGACCAGCCACTTGGCAAGCTTGCCTTCTTCCATGGTCGGAGAAAGCGCAGGCATTTTCAGCTCGACTGCCATCAGTAACGCTCCACCAAAATATCGGTATAGAGTTCGCCGGCATCTGGCTCAGGCGAATTTTCGGCAAAATCAGCAGCTTCAGACACCTTGGCGCGGATCGCCTTATCAATATCCTTCAGCTTTTCTTCTGCGACACCGCGCGCGATCAGTTCGGCTTTGCAAGCCTCAATCGGATCATGATTTTCGCGCATATCCTGCACTTCTTCGCGGCTGCGGTACTTGGCTGGATCGGACATCGAATGGCCACGATAGCGATAGGTGTGCAGTTCCATAAGGACTGGGCCATTGCCAGCGCGCACATAGTCCAGCGCGATATCGGTTGCCCGACGCACTTCCAACACGTCCATGCCGTTCACATCAATACCAGGAATACGGAACGCCGTGCCGCGACGATAAAAGTGGGTTTCGGCGCTGCCGCGTTTCACCGCAGTACCCATGGCATAGCCGTTGTTTTCGACCACAAAAATAACCGGCAGTTTCCACAGCGCGGCCATATTGAAGCTTTCGTAGACTTGGCCCTGGTTGGCAGCGCCATCACCGAAATAGGCAAGGCAAACACCGCCATCGCCACGATACTGGCTGGCAAAGGCTAGGCCAGCGCCAAGCGGCACCTGCGCGCCCACGATACCGTGGCCGCCGTAAAACTTGTGATCGACGCTGAACATATGCATCGAGCCACCTTTGCCCTTGGAAATACCAGCGGCACGACCCGTCAGTTCAGCCATGATTTCTTTGGGATCAATGCCATAGGCCAGCATATGGCCATGATCACGATAGCCGGTGATAACGCTGTCACGCGCGCCATCCAAAGCCGAGAGCATACCGACGGCAACGGCTTCTTGGCCGATATAAAGGTGGCAAAAGCCGCCAATCAGGCCAAGGCCATAAAGCTGGCCGGCACGCTCTTCAAAGCGGCGGATCAGCACCATCTTTTCATAGAATTCCAGCAGCTCTGCATCGCTAGCCGCAAAGCGCGGATCGGCGGAATGCGCCTCTTGCAAGGCGCGCAGCGCCTGACCTTCATGGTCAGCACGTGTTTGCGCTGATGCCGTCTTTTTTGCTGCCCGTGCCAATCCTCAATCCCCTAGCAGGTTCTTGCTTGTCGCAACCCTATAGAGGCATGACTAAGATAGGGGAACATTCACATACGTATTTGTTATAGGCCGCCCAAAAATATGAGCGCACGACGGCTAAAGCGCACGGGAAAAGGCTTAATTCAGTATCATAACCTTTTCATCCTGATGCACCACATTCAAATCGCGGCGCAGCAATTCGCCCGCCAGATCGGTGTCAGGATGGTTGGGATCAAGCAGCGCGACACGGTTGCGCAGCATATCCCGCTCTTGCTTAATTTGCTGCAGTTCCTTTTGGCGCTGATCCAGCTGCCGCAGGTTTTGGCTCCAAGCCAGAAAACCTGAGGGTCCAGCAATGGCCAAGCCGATAATCACCAAAAGCGCAGCAATAGCTGCCAATTGCGTGCGGCTTTGATGCTTCACAATAATATTGGCATGGCCCGTTTGCATAAGGGTCAAAAAACCACAATCGAATCAAGCTGACAAGAGAAATCTATCAAGCAAAGACCGAAACGCTGCAGTTTCTTGACAGCCCCCTATCAGATCAACTGCCACCCATTGAATACCCGGCAGCCCGAACCGTGCGCACCAGGCTTTCAGCATCATCTTTATCAATCGATTTACGCAGGCGGCGAATGTGAACATCGACCGTGCGTTCATCAATTTCGCTGTTCATGCCCCACACCGCATCGATCAATTGCTGGCGCGAATGAACCCGGCCGGGTCGCTCCATAAGATGGCGCAAAAGGCGGAATTCAGTCGGGCCAAGATGCAGCGCCTCACAGCCGCGCCGCACTCTGTGGGCGGCGGTGTCGAGTTCAAGATCGCCAACCTGCAAAATATCTCCGGCCAAAGCCGGACGGCTGCGGCGGAGCAAGGCCTCAACCCGCGCAATCAGTTCACGCGGAGAAAAGGGCTTGGTGACATAGTCATCAGCCCCTGTCTTAAGGCCGCGGATACGATCCTCTTCCTCACCACGCGCAGTGAGCATGATAATGGGCACACGGGCGCTTTCTTTATCACGGCGCAATTGGCGACAAACCTCGATCCCTGGGATATTCTCGATCATCCAATCTAGGATAATCGCATCTGGCAAGCGCTCGCGCACCATAACCAGCGCTTCTTCGCCATCGGGTGTTTTTCGTACATCATAGCCTTCTGACCGCAGGTTCCATTCCAGCAGTTCAGACAAAGCCATGTCATCCTCAACAATAAGGATCGAAGCAGCCATCAGATCACCTTTTCGTTTCCGCCGGGCATATCCCGATCAGAATGATACACACCCGTCGCGGCGAAATAGACCATTTCCGCAACATTGGTGGCATGATCGCCTATCCGTTCCAGATTTCGCGCCACAAACAGCAATTGTGCTGCAGAGCTAATCGTCTTGGGGTTTTCCATCATGTGGGTAACCAGATTGCGGAACAGCGTGTCATAGAAGTTATCGACCTTCTCATCCCGCCGCACCACGGCAATCGCCAGTTCGGAATCGCGTGCGCCATAGGCATTCAACACATCGCGCACCATGCCTTGGGCAACATCAGCCATGGCGGGGATGAGGGTTAGCGGCTCAAATTTGGCAAGCCGTTCAATATGGCCAACCCGCTTGGCGATATTCTTTGCATAGTCCCCAATCCGCTCAATCACCCCGGATATTTTCAGCGCAGCGATCACATCGCGCAGATCATCCGCCATGGGGGCGCGCAAAGCGATAACGCGCACTGCCAGACGATCAACTTCCGCCTCCAGCGCATCAAGCCGCGCGTCTGCCGCGACAACAGCTTGCGCCAATTGCTCATCATGGTTGACCAGCGCCTCAACGGCTTCCCGGATAGCAACTTCGGCCAGTCCGCCCATTTCCGCAATCAGCCCACGAAGCTGACCAATTTCAATGTCGAATGCCTTAACTGTATGCTCGGCCATATTCTGGGTCCTTACCCGTACCGTCCGGTAATATAATCCTTGGTGCGCTCTTCACGCGGATTGGTGAAAATTGTCTCGGTATCGCCGTATTCAATCATGGCACCGAGATGGAAGAAGGCCGTGCGCTGCGAAACGCGCGCCGCCTGCTGCATCGAATGGGTGACAATGACGATGGCATAGCGCCCCTTCAATTCATCGATCAGCTCCTCGATCCGCGCCGTGGCAATCGGGTCAAGCGCCGAACAGGGTTCATCCATCAGGATCACTTCGGGGCTGACAGCAATAGCGCGGGCAATGCAAAGCCGTTGCTGTTGGCCGCCTGACAATGCTGTTCCAGGATCGGCCAAGCGATCCTTGACCTCGTCCCACAAGCCGGCGCGGCGCAGAGATTTTTCGACAATCGCATCCAGCTCTGCCCGGCCTGCCGTAAGCCCATGCAAACGGGGACCATAGGCAACATTTTCATAGATCGATTTGGGAAACGGATTGGGCTTTTGGAACACCATGCCAACGCGGGCACGCAGTTCCACAACATCCATACCGCCCGCATAGATATCTTTGCCATCCAGGGTAATCTCGCCTTCAACGCGGCAGCCGGTAATCGTATCGTTCATCCGATTGAGCACACGCAAAAAGGTGGATTTGCCGCAGCCCGATGGACCGATGAAAGCCGTGACACGATCCGTCCCGATATCAATCGACACGTTTTCAATGGCGCGGTTGGCCCCATAATAAACGCTGACATTGCGTGCTGACATTTTAACATTATCTATCATAGGATTACCAGCGCGTTTCAAATTTGTTTCGCAGGTAAATGGCCAAGCCATTCATGCATAATAAGAATACCAGAAGCACGATTATCGCCGCCGATGTATCGCGCATGAAGCCGGAATCAATCTGATCAGACCACAGAAAGACCTGCATCGGCAGAACCGTTGCCGGATCATTAATGCCCGATGGCGCTGTGGCGACAAAAGCGCGCATGCCGATCATCAGCAGCGGAGCGGTTTCACCCAAAGCGCGAGCCATACCGATAATCGTACCGGTCAAAATGCCTGGCAGGGCCAGAGGCAGAACGTGATGGAACACCATCTGGACATTGCTGGCCCCCACAGCCAACGCAGCATCGCGGATCGAAGGCGGCACAGCTTTGATCGCATTGCGCCCGGAAATGACAATCACAGGCATGGTCATCAAAGCCAAAGTCATGCCGCCCACCAAAGGCGAGGCACGCGGCAACCCCAAAAGCTGAATAAACAAGGACAGTCCCAAAAGACCAAAGATGATCGAGGGAACGGCGGCAAGGTTGTTGATCGAAACTTCAACCCATTCCACCCATTTCGCCCGCGGCGCGAACTCTTCCAGATAGACCGCGGCCAGCACGCCCAGCGGTGAGGCCAGCGCCAAGGTGACAAGCATCGTCAGTAGCGAGCCCTTCAGCGCCCCCCATATCCCAGCAAGGTCAGGATCGGTCGCATCAGATGCCGTTAGAAAAGTCCAATTGATGCCATCAAGTCCGCTTTTCAACATGGTGAACAGCAGGAAGAACAAAAACAGCAGCGAAAGACCTATCGCGACCAATCCAGTCGCGCGGAAACGTCGCTCGGCCGCATAGCGCCGTGCCAGTTTCCGTTTCATTTCTGGGGATTGCCAGGCGCTACTCATAGGCTTCTCGGAAGCGTTTCACGACGCGCAAGGCGATGACATTAAGGGCGAAAGTAACCCCAAACAGTACCAAACCCAAGGCAAAAGCCGAGAGCGTTTTTGGGGTATCAAATTCCTGATCGCCGGTCAGCAATTCCACGATTTGGCGGGTAACGGTTGTCATGCCTGCAAACGGATTGGCGGAAATACGGGCGGTGGCCCCGGCGGCCATCACCACGATCATGGTTTCACCAATCGCGCGGCTGATCGCCAACATGACACCGGAAACGATGCCCGGCAAAGCCGCCGGGATCAGCACTTTCTTTATCGTTTCCGACTTGGTGGCTCCCATAGCCAAAGACCCGTCACGCATGGCCTGCGGCACAGCGGCAATGCTATCGTCCGCCATCGAGGAAACGAAGGGAATGATCATTACCCCCATCACCAGACCAGCGGCCAAGGCGCTTTCGGTCGATGGGTTGTCTGCACCCCAAAAGGCGGCAAAGTCGCGCACTTTTGGCGCGATCGTCAGGGCGGCGAAATAACCGTAAACCACGGTGGGAATGCCGGCGAGAACTTCTAAAACCGGTTTCAGCCAGCGACGCATCGTTGCGCTAGCATATTGTGTGAGAAAAATCGCGCTCATAAGCCCTAGCGGGATCGCGACGATCATGGCTACAAAAGCGCCAATATAGAGCGTACCCCAAAACAACGGCAAAGCACCGAATTTTGCCCCCATCCCCGGTTCAATGTCCCGCGGCGGGCTCCAATGCAGGCCTGTGAGAAAATCCACTGGCGAGACGAACGAGAAAAAACGCGCACTCTCAACCACAAGGGAAGCCAAAATCCCTGCCGTGGTCAAAATCGCGATCAGTGATGCCCCCAGCAGCCCCACGGTCATAAAACGATCAACGCGCGCGCGCGCAGGAAAGTTGGATCGCACACGGGTGAAGGCCAAGCCGCCCCCCGCCAGCGCGACAATTGCACACAGCACGGCGCCAATCAGGGCAAAGTGCAAACTGGCCGCCTGATAAACCACAGAAAACTGCGCCGACAGAGGATTGATCGGAATAAACGCGGGATCAGCCGCTATCTGCTGGGCTTCATAGAGGATCGTTTGACGCGCAAGATCCATGGTCGGCAAGATGGCTGCGGCTGGACTGGTCAGCACGGCTTGCGCAACAAATTGGGGCGAAATAGCGGCCCAAATCAGCCAAAACAGGATCGCCGGGATCAGGGTCCATTGGCCCACGTAAATGCCATGATAGCGCGGCAGGCTGTAAAGCGTCCCGCGCGCCGTATCCAACGCCCGCGCCTTTGCTCTGGCGGCAGAAGCGCCAAGCAAAGCCAGTGCAACCAGAGCAACCAGGACTATCACCGCAATCATTTTAGGCTGGCCGGATCAAGCAGGGT
>JBEGLE010000090.1:0-9456 GCA_041183725.1 Pseudomonadota bacterium
GCCTTCCCCACATTGCCGCCCATGTGGAAAAACAAGTTCAAGAAAACATACCAAAAGAACTGGTTCTCGCCATGAACCAGCAAAAGCTGCTAATTGACCGGACAGAAAACCCAATCCCCCCGGTTCAAGCGCATATCGATGTGCAGCCTTGGCTGTGCCGCACGGTTCATCTGACACCACATGAACGCGAGTTAATTTGGATCATGTGTGATGATAGCGGGGCTGAGGCTCGGATTGGTCTGGATGAAGCGGCCGTGCGGGCCGTATTGGCTGTGTTCCTAACCACCTATCGCATTCTTGGCTGGGCAGAGGAGAGCTTTCCCCTCTGGGTCCGTGAGGCCGCTGCACCAAGCCTGAAAAGATCACCCCACGCTCTTAACTGATCGCCACGGCGCGCCTCAAGGGGATTGACGCGGCTGGTCCGGGCGCAGAAAGCAATGGCATAAGGATAGACAGGCGAACTTTATGACACCCTCTGACCGCCCTCGCCGCAGCGCCCTCTATCTTCCCGCGTCAAATCCCCGCGCCATTGAAAAGGCCCGCACCCTACCCTCGGACATAGTCATCCTTGATCTTGAGGATGCTGTTGCACCTGAGGCTAAGGAAGAGGCGCGTGCAGCGGCTATTGCCGCGGTGAATGCCGGTGGCTTTGGCAATCGGGAGATCGCCATTCGCTGCAATGGCCTAGACACCCCATGGGCGGCAGCTGATCTGGCCGCTATAGCCAAGTCTGCGGCTGATGCCGTGCTGGTACCTAAAGTTTCCTCTCCGGCCGATATCGCGGTTTGCGAGGCATCTTTGACAGGGGCACCAGCAGCACTCCAACTGTGGGCGATGATCGAGACCTGCGCCAGTGTATCGCAGCTCAGCGCCATTGCCGCCATGGCCCAAACCAGCCGCCTGTCCTTGTTGATCATGGGGGTGAATGATCTGGCAAAAGAAATGCATGCCCGGCTGACGCCCGATCGGACAGCCTTCTTACCTATCCTGAGCCTGGCCATCTGCGCTGCACGCGCCCAGGGAATTGCCATCCTCGATGGGGTTTGCAACGAATTTCGGGATCTCGACCTATTCCGCGCAGAAGCTGAACAGGGACTACTATTTGGTTTTGATGGCAAATCACTTATCCATCCGGATCAGATCGCGCCATGTAACGCAATCTTCTCCCCCAGCGCAGAAGACCTTGCCCATGCCCACGCTGTTATCGCGGCCTTTGCCCTTCCAGAAAACGCAGGCAAAGGGGCAATCCGCGTGGATGGGAAAATGACCGAACTGCTGCATTGTGAGCAGGCGCGAAGGCTGGTGATACTGGCAGAGCAGATCACCGCCAAAGGCTAAGGCCTGAATTTACGGCCCATAGTAACTGACTGTGCCCAACTTTGGATCAGGTGAATCAGACATCCAACGTACCGAGCCATATGGCCTCTCCAGCCAGCGCCTTACTCGCGTGCCCTGCTCATTGCGGTTATAGGCATCGGCAGCGGCCTGTAGATCATTGTCTATCTGGGTATAGCGGGTTCGCATCCGCAAATAATCACCCCAGGTTGGGCAATGATAGCGCTCAAGCCAGATGTTGGGGGCTGCAATATCACGCGATACTGTCCAGTTAAATCCACCATTGCGGTGGCGAACCTTCTGCATCTGTCGGATGATATTGTAGAAATCCCGCGCCTGATCGGGATCGACATCATATTCTACTTCAATGGTGACCGGTCCTGATCGCAAATTAACATCCAGCGCAGCGCGGACTTCATTATCCAGCCCGACAGTATCCTGCCCCTCACCCTCGCCCATCGGCAATTTGGCAACCAGTGAATAAAGAGTTGAAACCACAACCGCAGCACCAGACACCACGAAGGTCTCCGTCAGACCATGCTGGCTGACAAACGAGCCCCAGAAACCCGATCCAATGGCAATGCCGCCCGTTAAGGCCGAGGAATAAAGCGAAAGTGCGCGCGCCGTTACCCATCGCGGCGCCGTAAGCTGCACCCCGACATTAAGCATCGAATAAGACAGAATGCTGCATGCACCGGTTATCATCAGGCAGGCTAGCACAATAGGTAATGACTGGCTCAGCCCGATCAGGATCATAAACCCGCCGGTCAGCACCGAAAATAAGCGCACAGCCAATTCTGTTCCCAATTTTTCACGCAGCGGCGCGATCTGCAGTGCCCCAATCACCGCCCCTATACCGGATGCCCCCAACAGCATTCCATAGGTTCCGGCATCTCCGTGGAGCTGGGTTTTCGCGATCAATGGGGCAAGAGCACTGATTGGCGCGGTGCAAAATCCATAGAGAAATGCGCGGACCAGAACATTGCGGATAGGCGGCGAATGCAAAGCATAGCGCGCGCCAGACACAATCGCTCGATCAATCCGTTCTGGCGGCAAACGGGATGGTACATGCCGCCGTGACCAAAACAGGAAAGCAATCCACAGTGGAATATAGGACACCGCGTTAATCGAGAACGCAGCCTTTGCCCCCCATGCCAGAACCACCAAACCGCCCAAGGCCGGTCCAAAACTGCGCGCAACATTATAGCTGATAGTTCCCAATGCCACTGCTGCAGGCAGATTCTCGTTGGAGACCTGCTCGCCAATCGAAGCCTGCCACGACGGGGCATAAAGCGCGACACCGGCACCAATCAGAACGCAAAAGGCCAAAAGAATCCATGGCGATGTCAATCCAGCAAAGGAAAGAGCCGCCAGAATAGCCCCACACAGTGCAGAAAAACCTAATCCAATGAGCGCAATTTTGCGGCGATCAAACATATCGGCCAAGGCCCCAGCGGGCACAGCAACCAGCATCAATGGCAGCATTAAGGCGGTTTGCACCAGGGCTACCATTCCTGGGGAATTGGACAGGCGGGTCATTTCCCATGCGGCACCAACGCCGAATATTAACTGGCCAAAATTAGAAAACAGGCTTGATGTCCAAATACGCCGGAAGGTGACCTCGCGCAGCGGACCAAATGGCCCACTTCCTCCGCTTTTTAAAACCTGCTCGATTTTTGCCACTAAAGCCCCCTGCTTTTTGAACATGACTTAGCGCTGCCTTACCTACAACTGACTGGCAAGCCCCAACTGGTTTTGTTGCCACGATTGCCGTTTACGATCATCGCTAGCTGTGCTGTAAATAGTTGTGCCATGCGGGTGTTTTGCAAAATTCCAAGGCAAACTCTAAGAAGGTTGTCTGAGCTGGAGATAGGCTGAATTTTCATCCTGATCCCTATCAAATAAGCAGGATAGACGCATGGACAATCGGGAAACGCATGACATCGGGCTTCGCCTATCTGTCATTGCACGAATGTTGCAACAGGACTTTGACCGCCAGATGATAGGTCAGGGCATCACCCGGTCGCAGTGGACCTTGGTGGTTGTTGCCGCCCGCAACCCCGGGGCGACTCAGCGTCAGATTGCTGAAATTCTCAATGTTTCGGAAGCGTCGGCAGGCAGACTGATTGACCGACTATGCATAGAAGGTCTGTTGGAACGGCAGGAAAAAACGGATGATCGACGGGCCCGCCTTGTCTACATAACCGACAAAGCCAAACCCTTGCTCGAACGTATGACCAGCGTGGCTCGTGAAAACGACCACCGAATATTCAGCGGCTTTGAAGAAGCCGAACTGCAAACGCTCAGTACTCTACTAAACAAGCTCTATAATCGCCTGAACAAATAGATCACTTCAAATTTTTACGGAATAAAGAAAAAGGGCGACCCACAGGATCGCCCTTTGTACGTATTACATAAATCACTGCGCGAATAATTACTGCGCGTGAAGAAGGTCGGCCTTAGTCAGGCTGGTCGTGACCTTGCCATCAACATTTGAAAGCGTTTCAACAGGTACGGTTACCAGCTTGCCATCAAGGATAACCTGCACAACACCGGTCTTCTTTACACGATAAATTGGGGCAATGCGCTGGCCATTGGCGCTGTAGATAGTCTTGCCAACTGTGAAGCCTGCATTAGACGGCGCGGCGGTTTCAGCATGAACTGACATCGGGAAAAGCGAAAATGTAGCGAGGGTTGCAGCAAGTGCCAAAGGTGTGAATTTGTTCATTGCGTAATCTCCGACTTGAGCAATAGCGGCATGAGGGAACGACCGCTAACTAACCTTGGTTAGTAATATTGTTTCAGAGCGTCAATTGCGAATCCTGCAATTGCGAACAACCTTTTTGCAATCGCAGCAAATCAGACCATTCACAGCAGCCAAGTTACAACAGGCAGAACTCATTTTTACATCCCTACGCGTCAGAACAGAGGCACTGGGAAGTATACCAAGCCGGCGCATATTGATTGAAGACAAAGCGCAATCCACAAGTCGCTTGCAAATGCATGGGTAAGAAAATGCATCACACAGCCTGCAATAGCTTGATGTGACAGTGCTGACGCGCCTAAAGGCTGCGTGAAACACAAGGTAAATCGACAAAGGAATTCCAAAATGAAGCCCGGAACCCGTTTGAAGAGCGCCGCATGCGATACCGAAGTTATGGTTATTCGTTGCGGCGATGGGGCGATTGAATGCGGTGGTGCTGTAATGGCAGAAACCAAGCCCGCCGAAGCCGCTAGCCTTAGTGCCGATCATGCCAATGGCACTTTGATGGGCAAGCGCTATGTTGATGCAGCAGGACAATTTGAACTGCTGTGCGTTAAGCCCGGCAAGGGTTCGCTTGCGGTAAATGGCGCCGCTTTGGCGACCAAGGATGCCAAGCCCCTTCCCGCCTCAGACTAATTCAGGCTTATAAACGATGAATATTTCGCTGCTGCTTGAGATGGCCGCTGAGGCTGCTCCGGATCACATTGCCCTTGTTTGCGACAGCAAACGCTGGACCTATGCAGAGCTGTTGGCTGCGGCCCGCGGTGCATGCGCGCTGATCGAACAGAGTAGAGCGGAATATGTCGCCTTGCTTGATGAATCTAGTGAAGCGGCGGTTATAGCTTTGTTTGGCGCGGCTTTGGCGGGAGTGCCTTATTGCCCTCTCAACTATCGCCTGCCTGATACTGACCTGTCAGCGCTTCTCGCCCGGATTGCTCCGGCCTTGGTTGTGGGCGATGATGAGCGCGTGCAGCGCATATCTGGCGATCAAGGCCATACGGTTTATGCTAGATCTGAATTTGCCATCAAGGCTCAGGAATCTGCGCCCGAAGCTGATGACCGGGTTTATGATATGGGCGAAGGCGTAGCCGTGCAGCTGTTTACCAGCGGCACCACGGCCGCACCGAAAGCGGCAATTCTGCGCCATTCCAATCTGTTGGGCTATATCCTCGGCACGGTTGAATTTGCATCAGCAGACCCCAGCGATGCAGCGCTAATGGTTGTTCCGCCCTATCATATCGCCGGCATCTCTGCCCTGATGAGCTCGATCTATGCCAATCGGCGGATTGTGATGCTGCCCAGCTTCTCACCCGAAGGCTGGCTGAACTTGGTAGAAGCCGAAAAAGTCACCAATGCCTTCGTCGTACCAACCATGCTGACCCGCATTATCGATGCCATGGACAAAGGCGCCACGGCCAACACGTCCAGCCTGCGGGCGATTGCCTATGGCGGCGGCAAAATGCCACTAGAAGTTATCCAAAAGGCGCTTCTGCGCTTTCCGGATGCCGGATTCACCAATGCCTATGGCTTGACTGAAACCAGTTCCACCATCGCCCTGTTGGGACCTGAAGATCACCGCGCAGCTTTGGCATCAGACGATCCCAAAGTACGCGCCCGTTTGACCTCGTTAGGCCAGCCCTTACCCACCGTTGAAATTGAAATTCGTGACGAGGATGGGCGCGCCTTGCCGGCTGGCCAAGCCGGTGAAATCTATGTGCGCGGCGATCAAGTATCAGGCGAATACAAGGAAAAGAGCGCCCTCATTGAAGGTGGGTGGTTCCCAACTCGCGATGCCGGTTACATGGATGAGGATGGCTACCTGTTCCTCTCCGGCCGCGCAGATGATGTTATTGTGCGCGGGGGAGAGAACATTTCACCGGGCGAAATTGAGGACGTTTTGCTGAGCCATCCAGCTATTGCCGATGCCTGCGCCTGTGCAGTTCCGTCAGTCGAATGGGGCGAAGCCGTGGGCATTGCCGTGGTGATACGGGATGGGGAAGCTGCCCCCAGCGCGGCCGATCTTAAAGATTTGATCCGCGCGCGCCTGCGTTCATCACGCGTGCCAGATAGGGTCGCTTTCGTAAAAGAGCTTCCTTACAACGAGATGGGCAAGCTTCTGCGCCGTGAGGTTAAGAATATCCTTGCCTAAGAGACAGGCTGATAGGCTGACCATACCCCTCACCCGGTGGGCGGATCGACAATTACGTCTGCTGGCTAAAACAACGAAAAGCGATGAAATTGCTGCCTTGCAGGGAGCAACTCTGCTGGGTGAGCGCGCAGCGTCTAACCGATTTTTCATTCCTGGCCTCTGTTCTGCTGGGGGAAAATGCCAGCTCTTCTCGTCTCGGAATGGTTGGCTGGCGCTTAACCTAGCACGCGATTCTGATTGGGATCTTCTGCCTGCGCTGCTTGAAACTCCCTTATCCGCTGCACCAGATATCGGCGAAATTGCCAAGCTGGTTCTGGAAGGCGATGCCGCAGACCTAACGGCTCGGGGTCGAGATATGGGTATGGCCATTGCGCATTGTCACGAAAACACGGTTACCCCTCCCATACAAGAGCTCTGCCCCACACGACCGGTAACGCCACCAAGCTGGAGGCCTTTGGCAATTGACCTCTCCTCGCTTTGGGCTGGGCCTTTGGCTTCGCATTTGCTGCAACTGGCTGGGGCTGAGGTTATTAAGGTTGAGACCCTATCCCGACCCGATGGGCTGCGGCAGGGGGACCCTGCACTGTTCAATTTGCTTCATCAGAACAAAGCCAATGTCGCAATAAACCTTGCCTCGGCCAATGGGCGCGCAGCATTGCACACAATCCTATCACGGGCCGACATTGTGATCGAGGCCGCCCGCCCTCGCGCTTTAGAACAGCTTGGCCTTATGGCTGTTGATTTTATCACGGCCAAACCTGGTTCAGTCTGGATTTCGATAACTGGCCATGGGGCATATGGGCAAGCGGCGAACTGGATTGGCTTTGGCGATGATTGCGGTGTGGCGGGTGGACTTTCGTCCGCTCTGTTCGAAGCCACCGGAGCATATGGCTTTGTCGGCGATGCCATAGCTGATCCGCTAACCGGGATTTTTGCGGCGCTTGCTGCCTGGCAAGCCTGGAGCTCTGGCAAGGGCGGACGTTACGGATTGGCCATGAGCGCGATAGTGAAGCAAGCTCTGGCTGAAGACAGGGCAGCCGATCCCGCTTTGCTGCAGCACGAATTGATCGCTTGGGCACAATCTATAGGGCGCCCTTTCCCAAGCACTACTCAACGCATTGCGGCCGTCAACGCCCAAGCTTTGGGCGCTGATAACGCACATTGGCTAACATGCTAATTCGTAATGCCACGATCTGGCAATATGGGCGCGCTGACCTCAGGGTCGAAAAGAGCGGTATTGCCGCGATTGGCTCCCTCACCCCGCTTAGCGACGAAGTGGTGATCGATGCGGCGGGTGGTACACTGCTGCCGGGCTTACACGATCACCACATCCACCTTGCCAGCAGCGCTGTGCGCAATCAATCAGTGGTTTGCGGCCCACCCGCAATCACCTCTGCGCAGGAACTGGCGGACTGTCTATCTGCTCCTGGCAAAGGATGGCTGCGCGGTATTCTGTATCATGAAAGCGTGATGGGTCTGCCCGATGCGCGCGCGCTTGATGCCATAGCGCCTGATCGCCCGGTGCGTATCCAGCATCGCTCTGGTCGTATGTGGTTGTTCAATTCAATGGGACTAGAACTTTTACTGTCTGCCGCCTTGCCGCCACCGGGGCTCGAACAAAAACAAGGCGTCTATACCGGGAGACTGCTTGACGAAGACACCTGGCTGCAAACGGCATTGAGAGGCACCCCGCCGAATCTTTCCACCATTTCCAGCAAACTGGGTGAATATGGCATTACCGGAGTGACAGAAATGTCTCCCAACAACGATGTCGAGCAAGCCGCCTGGCTTAATGCTGAGTGCGGCGAAGGCAGGTTAAAACAGAACCTGATACTTGCAGGCACCCTCGCGCTCGGCACATTGCCCACAGCGCCGCATTGGCGGATGGGGCCTGCAAAGTTGCATCTCCACGAAAATGCGCTGCCTGACATCGATGAAACGATTGCTTTCATCACTGCGGCGCATAATCAGGGCCGCCCTGTTGCATCACATTGCACCACGGAAACAGAATTGGTCTTTACCTTGGCAGCCCTGAACCAAGCCGGCCCCATTCAGGGAGATCGCATTGAGCATGCCGGAATAGCGCGCGATGAACACATTGCCGAAATGCGCAGGCTGGGGCTTGCGGTATGCAGTCAGCCGCATTTTATCGCCGAACGGGGCGACCGCTATCTTGTGGATGTCGAAGCAGACCTTCACCCTGCCCTTTACCGCCTCCGTGCCTTTTGCGATGCCGGAGTGCCACTGGCAGCTGGCAGTGATGCGCCATTTGGATCACTGAACCCATGGCGTGCCATGGCTGCGGCTGTTTCCCGCCAAACTGTGGCCGGAGACGAGATAACAGCTGCCGAAGCCCTGACCCCTGAACAGGCCTTAGCCTTGTTCCTCAGCGATCCCGAAAATCTTGCTATTCAGCGGTCTGTGGCCATTGGCGCACCGGCTGACCTGTGCTTGCTTTCGCAAGCTTGGCCAGACGTGCGTGACAATCTCGGTTCAGTCGATGTCGCTATGACAGTCGTCGCTGGCAGGATCATCCACCAGAGCATCGATCAGCCCCCAATCCAGGGCTTCGCGGGCTGAAAGCCGCTTACCAGTCAGGATTAGCCGCGCAGCACGCTGCCGGCCCATGCGCTTAGTCAATGAGACACAGCCACCGGCTCCGGGCAAAATGCCCATAGCCAGTTCGGGCAATTGAAACCAAGCCCGAGGCCCGGCTGTAAGATGCTGTGCAAAGGCTGCCAGTTCCAAGCCTGAGCCCACACAGGCTCCTTGCACATGCACCTGTAATTTTTTCGCACAGCGCACTGCCCACAAAGCAGGTAAGGTTCTCCGCCTAATATGATGCGCCATTGCCGGGTCTTGGGTGGTGCCAAATTCGTCAAGATCAGCACCCAGCGAAAAGCTTCGCCCTGCTCCGCCCAGTTTCACTCTGACTATGGTGGGATCAAGCGCTGCCAGTTGCAATGCCTCGGCCAGCCCATCACGCATGGTGCGATCTATGGCATTCTGCGCCCATGGACGATCCATCACTACATTCAGGCAATCATTTATCCGTGAAACCTGAACTGCGCCTTCAGCCACTGGTTCCAATGGAGGGAGACGACTGGTCATCCAGCGCGCATGCTCCTCACCCGATTGCAGCGTGGCATAGGCTAAAGATTCAGCAATCAAACCTTGCTCCGCTGACAAGTTCGGTAAAACTCTCAAG
>JBEGLE010000091.1:0-4583 GCA_041183725.1 Pseudomonadota bacterium
CTTGATAGCGCAGGCAATCGCCTGCCAATAGCCGATAAGGAAAGCGCGCAGCAACTTGCTGCTTTGGAACGCAATGCCCCAGACTTTGGCATCCGCTATATTGGCGCGACTGACCGCGAACAGGGCATCGTCCATGTTGTCGGGCCAGAACAGGGCTTTTCCCTGCCCGGCGCGACGATTGTTTGTGGTGATAGCCACACGGCTTGCCATGGTGGGCTTGGCGCCTTGGCATTTGGCATTGGCACCAGCGAAGTCGAACACGTTTTGGCGACGCAAACCCTGCTGCTGAAGCAGTCTAAGACCATGGAAGTGCGCGTAGAGGGCGATCTGCCGGCGGGCGTTACCCCAAAGGATCTGGTGCTTCACATCATCGGCGTGATCGGCACGGCGGGCGGCACGGGCCATGTCATCGAATACCGCGGCGCGGTGTTCGAGAACATGAGCATCGAAGGCCGCCTGACGGTTTGCAACATGTCAATCGAAGGCGGTGCGCGCGCTGGCTTGATCGCCCCTGACGCCAAGACCTTTGCCTATCTTCAGGGCCGCCCCTTGGCTCCAAAGGGTGCCAATTGGGATCAGGCAATTGCTTGGTGGCAAAGCCTTGCCACGGATCCGGGTGCGCAATTTGATAAGTCAGTGGTTATTCAGGCGGCTGACATTACCCCAACCGTCACGTGGGGCACCAGCCCCGAAGACACTGTGGCAATCGGCGGCGTGGTCCCCGCGCCCGAAAGCTTCGCCGATCCATCCAAGCAGGATGCCGCCCGCAAAAGCTTGGACTATATGGGCCTCGAACCCGGCCAGCGCATGGACGAAGTGGCGATCCAAAACGTGTTTATCGGATCATGCACCAACAGCCGGATCGAAGATCTGCGCGCTGCCGCCGCCGTACTTGAAGGCCGACACAAAGCGCCGGGCGTGAAATGGGCCATCGTTGTTCCCGGATCAGGTCTGGTCAAAGAGCAAGCCGAAGCCGAAGGTTTGGACAAGATATTCATTGCTGCAGGCCTAGAATGGCGCGAGCCGGGCTGCTCTGCGTGCTTGGGCATGAACCCTGATAAAGTGCCTGCTGGGGAGCGCTGCGCTTCGACCAGCAACCGCAATTTCGTTGGACGGCAGGGACCCGGGGCTCGCACCCATCTCGTTTCGCCGGCCATGGCTGCGGCTGCGGCTGTAACCGGCAAGCTTACCGATGTCCGCAGCCTCGTTTCAGAAGGGTAGCCGCTATGACTGACAAGACCAGTAAACCCGATAGTACCAAGGGGAAATCTGGCTGGGGTGGCAAGGCGGCCATTGCCGGCGCAGCCATCGGTTCAGCCGCGCTTGCCGCCGCTCTGCTCTATGCTTCATCGCGCCGTAAGGAACAGGCCGCCAAGCCCACCGCCCCTGCCCCGCGCCCTGAAAATGCGCCGGAGACTGACTGATGAAAGCCATTAAAGACATCAACGGCACGGCTTATCCTTTTGGCCGTAAGAACGTGGATACCGATGTGATCATTTCGGCGGATTGGCTCAAAACCATTACCCGCGAAGGGCTTGGCAAAGGTTGCTTTGAAACCTTGCGCCAAGAACCCGGCAACGTGTTTGAAGACCCGGCCTATAAGGGTGCCCCCATCTTGATCGCGGGTGATAATTTCGGCTGCGGTTCCAGCCGTGAACACGCGGCATGGGCGCTGCTTGATCTGGGCATCACCGCCGTTATCGCACCGAGCTTTTCGGATATCTTTTCCGGCAATGCGTTCAAGAACGGCATTCTCGCTGTGGTCTTGCCACAAGATCAGGTCGATCGCTTGCTGGAAGTCGCCAAAACCGATCCGATCACTATCGATCTGGAAAGCCAAACGGTTACAACGCCGTTTCAAGATCGTTTCACGTTTGAAATCGACCCCTTCCGCAAGCATTGCTTGCTTAACGGGCTTGATGAAGTGGGGCTTACCTTGGCGCAGGACACGGCGATCAGCAGTTATGAAACCAAAGCGCGTGATGCCCTACCCTTTCTTGCTAAGGGCATTGCAACCGCAGCCTAAGCCGAGGTTAACGCCTTTGCATCCCACTTGAAACAAAGCGACACAGTCTGGCAGTCAGGGATTGAATGGTATCGGGCTGAGGCCTATCTCTGTTTGGAAGACAGTTTCAAGGAATCGAGTCTGATATGACCAATTTCAATGACCGCGAACGCGCCGAAGAAGCCCACTTCGCTCATGACGAGGAAATGGTCTTCCGTGTCCATGCTCGCCGCAATCGGTTGCTGGGTCAGTGGGCCGCAGAACAAATGGGGCTCTCCGCCGCAGAGGCTGAATCTTATGCCAAATCGGTTGTTCAGGCTGATTTTGAAGAAGCTGGTGACGAAGACGTTATCCGCAAATTGCTGGGCGATTTGACGGCTGCAGGCTTTGAAACTTCCGAAGCCGAAATCCGTGCCGCTATGGATGCCAAGCAGGTTGAAGCCCGCCGCGCCATTATGGGTGAGCCCTAAGCGATGGCAATGGCCGCTGCCGATATTGAAGCGCTGATCAAAGCGGCACTTCCCGATGCTGAAGTGATCATAACCGACCTTGCCGGCGATGGTGATCACTATGCCGCCCGCGTTACCAGCGCCCTGTTTTCTGGCAAACCCCGTGTCGCCCAGCATAAGCTGGTCTATGATGCGCTGGGTGGTCGCATGGGCGGTGTTCTGCACGCCTTGCAACTGACCACATCTGTTCCCAATTAAGCGCAGTCGCACACATTTTCTTATCCCATTCACTTAAACAAGGGTCGCCGCCCGATGTCTGATACCACTGCTCGCATCACCGAAATTGTCACAGGCAACGCGGTTGTCTTGTTTATGAAGGGTACACCGCTGTTCCCGCAGTGCGGCTTTTCCAGCAAGGCTGTGGCTATCCTTGATCATCTGGGCGTTGCATTCGCCAGCGTCGATGTCTTGCAAGATCCTGAAATTCGCAGTGGAATCAAGGAATTCTCTGATTGGCCAACCATCCCCCAGCTTTACGTTCAGGGTGAATTTCTTGGTGGCAGCGACATTATGATGGAAATGTTTGAAGCCGGCGAACTGCAACAAGTCTTGGCCAATGCAGGTCTCTCTAGCCCCGCCTGATTAGCCTTGTTAGCCGAGACCATCCCTGCCGCAACCGTAATCGTGTTTCGGCACGCCCGCGATGGTGGGGCCGTGGAACTGTTGATGCTGGAGCGTTCAAGCGCAATGCGCTTTGCCGGTGGCGCAGCTGTGTTCCCCGGTGGGCGCATTGACCCTTCCGACTATGATTTGGCTGCCAATATGGCGCATGGCCTTCAACACAATGACGCCGCCGCCCGGATTGCTGCCATCCGTGAAGCAATGGAAGAAGCTGGGCTCGTCTTGGCTATGCAGAAGCCCGTCACCCCGCAACAAGCCGCAGAGGCGCGCGCAATGCTGGCAGACCAAGGGGCCTTGGCGCCTGTGCTGGCGCGGTTTGGTTGGCAACCTGATCTAAGCGCCCTGCACCCTTGGGCCCATTGGTGTCCCAATCGGGATGGGGCGTTTGATACCCGCTTTTACCTTGCCGATCTGGGTACAGGTGCGGTCGAAATCTCCAAAGACGATACTGAAAACAGCCATCTGTTCTGGGCCAGCGCTAAAACCGCCTTAGACATGGCATCGCGTGGGGAAATTTCGGTTATCTTCCCAACCTTACGCAATCTGGAACGTCTGGCGCAATTTGATGATTTTGCCAGCACGCGGGATCATGCTGGGTCATTTCCAATTCAGCCCATTGCCCCAATGATTATCAAAATCGACGGTGAAGCGCACCTGACAATACCAGAAGGATTGGGCTATCCAGTTACCAGTCAGCTCCTAAGTTCGGCCAAGCGTAGTTAGTTTTGCGTCTAACGGGCCTGATTATCGCCGTTAGATAGCTGAAGCCCCGCAAAAACATCAAAACCTGTTTACGAACTCAGCCCCTCCTATTCCCTAATTGCCGCCCTAGGTGGCACGCTATGCTTTCAATCATTTCTCCAGAGGGCACTATGGCTTTCACTGCACGAATATTGTTATTGGGATCAGGTGAATTGGGGCGAGAATTTGTTATCGCCGCGAAACGGCTGGGCTGTGAAGTGATCGCCTGCGATAGCTATGCCGGTGCCCCTGCCATGCAAATGGCTGATAGTTTTGAAGTATTCTCGATGCTTGATGCCGATGCCCTGCGCGCTGTGATTGCGCGGCATAAGCCTGACTTTATCGTGCCTGAAGTAGAAGCGATCCGCACCGAGGTGCTGGCCGAAGTTGAAGCGCAAGGTGCTGTGGTGGTGCCTTCAGCCAGGGCAACCGTGATGACGATGAACCGTGATCGCATCCGTGAAGTATCCGCTGTTGATCTGGGTTTGCGCACGTCGCGGTATCGTTACGCCGAAAATCTTGATGAAGTCCGCGCCGGAGCGGAACACACGGGTCTGCCTTGCGTCATCAAGCCCGTAATGTCTTCCTCTGGTAAAGGGCAAAGCACGGTAAAAGTAGCCGCAGACCTTGAAGGTGCGTGGACCTATGCCGTGGCCAATATGCGCGGTGACCGCGCACGCGTGAGTGTCGAAGAATTTGTCGATTTT
>JBEGLE010000092.1:0-4841 GCA_041183725.1 Pseudomonadota bacterium
GCCGCGCTGTTTTTGGGGATCAAGGCGGCGGTGCTGGCGATTGTTGCCCAAGCCGTGATCCGGGTGGGCAAGCGGGCGCTGGGCACGCGGTTCAAATTGGCGCTGGCGCTGGTCACTTTTCTCGCTCTTTCTCTTGCTAAACTGCCCTTTCCCCTGGTTATTTTTGGCGCGGGTCTGGCTGGTTTTATGACGGCACGGTTTAAGCCAGATTGGCTTGGCGCGCATCGGCTTTCGCCGCCCAATCCCAGCGGTCCCAGCCGTGGACAGCTTGCCCGCGCGACGGCCATCACCGTGGCGATCTGGCTGCTGATCTGGGCCGCCCCCATGGCGCTGATCGCGGCCACATTGGGCACCCATCATGTTTTGTGGGATATCGGTGCTTTCTTCTCACGGCTGGCGGTTGTCACCTTCGGCGGGGCCTATGCTGTGCTGGGCTATATGGCCCAAGCGGCGGTAGAGCATTTTCACTGGCTTGCCCCCGGCGAGATGGCCGATGGCCTTGGCCTTGCTGAAACGACACCGGGCCCGCTGATCCTTGTTACCCAGTTCACCGGCTTTCTGGCAGCATCGCGCGCGGCGGCACCGTTCACCCCGCTGGTGGCGGGTCTGCTGGGTGCAGGATTAACCACGTGGGTCACCTTTGCCCCCTGCTTCTTGTGGATCTTCGCCTGCGCCCCGTGGATGGAACGGCTGGAACAAGCCCCGGCCCTGCAATCCGCCTTGGCAGCGATCACGGCCGCCGTGGTCGGGGTCATTGCCAACCTGACGCTGTGGTTCGCGCTGCACGTATTGTTTGCTGGTGGCGCACTGGCGGCCTTTGATTGGCGGGCGGGCGCCATTGCCGCGCTGGCCGCAGTCCTGTTGTTTGGCTGGAAACGCGGGGTGTTTACGGTTCTGGCTGTATCAGCCGTTGCCGGACTGGTTCTGACGCAGATCTGATACCAGCCAGATACGGATCGCTCCGGCCAGCCCGGTGGGGCTAGACGCGGCGATCCGCTCGGCATCAATCTGCGCAACCAAAGCATTCACCGGCATGGCCCGCACTGCCGCAGCCGCTTGCAGCATCTGCCAGAACAGCGGCTCTAGACTGATCGAGGTCTTATGGCCGGCAATCTCGACCGAGCGTTTGACGGGAGGGTGATAGGGTACAGTCATTTCGGCCAATATGCCACCAAACTGGCGGTCAGTACATGTGCTGACCGCCGTTGCCATGCCAATCGCCTTACCGATGCCACCCCGTTACAATTGCCACGCGGGCGATATGCCTACTCCCACAGCGTGATTGGGCGATCAGACAATGATTGCACCCCTGGGTCGACAAGGGAGGACTGGCGATTCATTCGTATGGAATCGCTGGGCTGTGTCAGAAGCGGAACTGGGTGCCAACATAAACGGCCTGGCCGTCTTGGCGACCATCGGTCAGCGGCAGCAAGCGATCACGGTCCTTGGAGTACCGGACCCCAGCGGTGACATCTAAATTCTTGCCCAAGCGATAGCTGCCGCCCAGATCGACCGTCTGTTCCCCGCTCGCTTCAAAGGTACGCGGGGCGCGGCCCGCCTTTTCACGCGCCTCCAGCACCAGTCGCGGGTTGAAGCGCGATGAACTGTCCGGCACGCTGCGGGTGGGCACGAAGGCGGAAAGATCGGGCATTTCTATCCGGCGGATGTCTTTGCCCAAAACAAGGGCCTGATTGCTGCGCGCAACCCCCAAGCTATAGGCCGTAGGCGCAATGCGCAGTTGCGCCATGCCCAGTGCCGTTTGTGCTGGACCAATCCCCTTGCGGATCGAAACCGCCCGCGCCGTTTCGGCATCCACCCGTACCGCGACGGTGATCGGCCGGTTGGCCTGGGTTGATATACCTGCGGGCGTAAACCGGAAGACCTGTCCGCGTGGCAGATCGGCGACGCTGATCTGGCGGGCGAGTCGCGGATCAACCGCGGCTGGTGTAAAGGCGGCCATGCCGGCACGATCTGATAGACCATCGGCATGGGATTCAAACCGCGCAGTAAAGGCCAAAACAGCGCTGGGCAGGGCCAAAAGGCACACGGCCCCGGCAATCAGCGCCGCCGGGGAAACCCCGATCTGCATCCGCTGTGCCGATATAACTGCCATTGCGACTGAACCTCTATTCCGATTCTGCGGGGCAATTTGCCCGAAAAAGCCTTAACATCAGCCTAACATGCCAATGATGCGCCAAGATTTGCGCCTTGCGCAGCGATTTTCCAAGCGGATTCGCGCTGACTGTGCATTATCGCAGATTTCCATCGGCAAACAGACTACCCACAGCTTGTGTTCACCATGGGTTCAACCCAAAGTGGTGCATTGCTATCCATACGAGGAAGCCCTTGCCGCTGCGATGGGCGCAGCTATAGAGGCTGCTATGCAATCGGCACGATGCCGAACTGACTTGACGGGAATAGAGCGACGATGACTGCCAGCACCGAACCAAGCCGCGGCCACGCAAAGTTAAAGTTTCTGGCGGAGGCCGGGCTGGTCGCACTGCTGGCGCTTGGCCTTTCAGCCTGCGGGCACAAGAGCCGACCCAAGGCCGATCTTGCCGCCTCAAAGATCACCACAATCGGGGTTAATTCCTATCTTTGGCGCGCCAGCCTGGACGCCTTGTCCTTCATGCCCTTGGTGCAAACCGATTCAAATGGCGGCGTGATTGTGACTGATTGGTATGCCAACCCCAGAAATCCGGGTGAACGGGTAAAGGTTACGATCACCATTCTCGACCAAGATTTGCGCGCCGATGCTCTGCGTGTGGCTGCCAGCCGTCAGGTTGCGGCCAATGGCGTTTGGGTGGATGCCCCGGTTCAGGCCGCCACTGTACAAAAGCTTGAGGATATTATCCTCACCAAGGCGCGCGATCTGCGCCGCAGCGCAATTACCAAGTAAACGGCGTCGCAACATACGTTGCGGCAACCAAAGCAGACATGCCACCGCCCTGATCCTGCCCCCCGGATCGGGATCGGGACGGGTGGTCAGGGAATAATACAATGAGCTCTGAACGCTTTAACCCCGCAACCGCTGATGCGCGCTGGCAGGCCGCTTGGGATGAGCGGCAGTGCTTCCGCGCCGATGATGCCAGCGCCAAGCCGCGCTCCTATGTGCTTGAGATGTTTCCCTATCCCTCGGGCCGCATCCACATCGGCCACGTGCGCAATTACACCATGGGTGACGTTCTGGCCCGCACCAAGCGGATGCAGGGCTTTGAAGTGCTCCACCCGATGGGCTGGGATGCCTTTGGCATGCCGGCCGAAAATGCGGCGATGGAAAAGGGTGTTCACCCCGGCGGCTGGACCCGCGACAATATCGCCACGATGAAGGCCCAGCTCAAACGGCTGGGTTTTGCCTTGGACTGGAGCCGCGAAGTCGCGACCTGCGAGCCAGAATATTATGGCCAAGAACAGGCGCTGTTCATCGATATGTATGAAGCCGGGCTGGTCTATCGCAAGGAAAGCGCAGTCAATTGGGATCCGATTGATCAGACCGTTCTGGCCAATGAACAGGTGATCGACGGGCGCGGCTGGCGTTCGGGCGCGCTGGTGGAAAAGCGCAAGCTAAACCAATGGTTCCTCAAAATCACCCAGTTCGCTGACGATCTGCTGGATGGCCTGAAAGGCTTGGACAAGTGGCCAGAAAAGGTCCGCGTCATGCAGGAAAACTGGATCGGCAAGAGCCAGGGCCTGCGTTGCAATTTTCGTCTGAGTGGCACGGATGAAGCCATCGCGGTATTCACCACCCGACCAGACACCCTGTTTGGCGCGAGCTTTGTCGCGATTGCCGCCGATCATCCGCTGGCGCAATCGCTAGCGGCCCAGGACCCGGCGCTGGTTGATTTTATTGCCGAATGCAAGCGCGGTGGCACCACGGCAGCAGAGCTGGAAACGGCAGAGAAGCTGGGCTTTAACACCGGCCTTACGGTTGATCACCCGCTTGATGCCGCATGGCAATTGCCGGTCTATGTCGCCAATTTCGTGCTGATGGACTATGGCACCGGCGCCGTGTTTGGCTGCCCGGCGCACGATCAGCGCGATCTTGATTTTGCCCGCAAATATGATCTGCCGGTGCGCCGCGTGGTGGCCGATGGTGATCAGACGGATGCTGCCTTTATCGGTAACGAGGCCTATACCGGCCCCGGCAAACTAGTGAATTCCGATTGGCTCAGCGGCATGAGCGTGGACGAGGCCAAGGCCGCGATCATTACCAAGGCAAACAGCGAAGGTTGGGGAGCGGGGGAAACCCAATACCGCCTGCGCGACTGGGGTGTATCCCGCCAGCGTTACTGGGGTACGCCGATCCCCTTCATCCACTGCGAAGTCTGCGGCGTGGTGCCGGTGCCGAAAAAGGACCTGCCGGTTACCCTGCCCGACGATGTTGATTTTTCAACTCCGGGCAACCCGCTGCTGCGCCACCCCACGTGGAAGCACACGGCATGCCCGTGCTGCGGCAAACCCGCCCAGCGCGAAACCGATACGCTGGATACCTTCGTCGATAGTTCTTGGTATTTCCTGCGCTTTGCCAGCCAGCCCGATGATCGGCCGTTTGATCCGCAGGTGCTGGAAAAATGGTTGCCGGTGGAACAGTATATCGGCGGGATCGAGCACGCGATTTTGCACCTGCTCTATGCCCGGTTCTGGACCCGCGCCTTGCAGCATATTGGCAAGATCAGCTTTGCCGAACCCTTCGCCAGCCTGTTCACCCAAGGCATGGTGACCCACGAAACCTATTCGCGGCTTGATCCCAGCAATGGCCAGCCGCTCTATTTCGCCCCTGCGGAAATTGAGCGCGCGGCAGAGACGGCGATTCTCAAGGCTGATGGCGCAGCGGTCGATAT
>JBEGLE010000093.1:0-9680 GCA_041183725.1 Pseudomonadota bacterium
CTATCACGCCGAGATTGATGAGCGCACGACCGATGAAATCGTCGACATGGCAAAGCTGCTCAAGAACGGTGTGCCGATGGGCACGCCGGTGTTTGACGGTGCGCGTGAAGCCGACGTTTCAGCTATGCTGGCCAAGGCCGGGCTTGATACTTCGGGTCAGGTCACGCTCTATGATGGCCGCACGGGTGATGCCTTCGACCGTAAGGTTACCGTGGGCTACATCTATATGCTGAAGCTGCACCACCTTGTTGACGACAAGATCCACGCCCGTTCGATCGGCCCCTACAGCCTTGTTACCCAGCAGCCGCTGGGCGGTAAGGCCCAGTTCGGTGGTCAGCGCTTCGGGGAAATGGAGGTCTGGGCCCTGCAGGCTTATGGCGCCGCCTATACCTTGCAGGAAATGCTGACGGTGAAGTCTGACGACGTTGTCGGGCGCACCAAGGTCTATGAAGCGATCGTCAAGGGTGACGATACCTTCGAGGCCGGTATTCCCGAGAGCTTCAACGTGCTCGTTAAGGAAATGCGCAGTCTGGGCCTCAACATCGAACTCTCGTCACTCACCAGTGACGACGATGGCGATTTCGCTGAGGCTGCGGAGTAATCGGCAGGGGCGGTTGCGGTTCATAAGCCGCACCGCCCGCCGCATTGCCCCGCCTGAGGAATTCACCCCTAGAGGGATTGAACTATGAACGACCTGACCAAATTCACGAACCAGATGGCGAAGACCGAAACCTTCGACCAGATCCAGATCGGCATCGCTAGCCCCGAGCGTATTCGCTCGTGGTCCTTCGGCGAAATCAAGAAGCCGGAAACGATCAACTATCGTACCTTCAAGCCCGAACGCGATGGCCTGTTCTGCGCCCGCATCTTCGGTCCGGTTAAGGATTACGAGTGCCTGTGCGGCAAGTACAAGCGCATGAAGTACAAGGGCGTCGTCTGCGAAAAGTGCGGCGTTGAAGTGACTGTTACCAAGGTGCGCCGCGAACGCATGGGCCACATTGAGCTGGCCGCGCCGGTCGCGCACATCTGGTTCCTCAAGTCGCTGCCAAGCCGCATTGGCCTGCTGCTCGATATGCAGCTCAAGCAGCTTGAGCGCGTGCTTTATTTCGAAAGCTATATCGTCACCGAGCCGGGTTTGACGCCGCTTGAGAAGTATCAGCTGATCTCGGAAGACGAGCTCTGCGAATACCAAGACGAATATGGCGAAGACGCCTTCACCGCCAGCATCGGCGCTGAAGCGGTTAAGCACATGCTCATGGATCTCGATCTGGTCCAGGAAAAGGCCGATCTGCTCAAGGAGCTTGAGGAAACCAAGTCCGAGCTGAAGCCAAAGAAGATCATTAAGCGGCTTAAGGTCGTGGAAAGCTTCATCGAATCGGGCAACCGTCCCGAATGGATGATCTTGGAAGTGATCCCGGTCATTCCGCCTGAACTGCGCCCGCTGGTGCCGCTGGATGGTGGCCGTTTCGCGACGTCGGATCTTAACGATCTCTATCGCCGCGTGATCAACCGTAACAACCGTTTGAAGCGCCTCATTGAACTGCGTGCGCCGGACATCATCGTCCGCAACGAAAAGCGTATGCTGCAAGAAGCGGTTGACGCCCTGTTTGACAATGGCCGCCGTGGCCGGGTCATCACCGGTGCCAACAAGCGCCCGCTCAAGTCGCTGTCTGATATGCTCAAGGGCAAGCAGGGCCGCTTCCGTCAGAACCTGCTTGGTAAGCGCGTTGACTATTCGGGTCGTTCGGTGATCGTGACCGGTCCTGAACTCAAGCTTCACCAGTGCGGTCTGCCCAAGAAGATGGCGCTCGAACTGTTCAAGCCGTTCATCTACGCCCGTTTGGATGCCAAGGGTCTGTCCATGACCCTGAAGCAGGCCAAGAAGTGGGTCGAAAAGGAACGCAAGGAAGTTTGGGACATCCTTGACGAAGTGATCCGCGAACACCCGGTGATGCTCAACCGCGCACCGACGCTTCACCGTCTGGGCATCCAAGCCTTTGAACCAGTACTGATCGAGGGCAAGGCGATTCAGCTTCACCCGCTGGTCTGCTCGGCTTTCAACGCCGACTTCGACGGTGACCAAATGGCCGTTCACGTGCCGCTTTCGCTGGAAGCCCAGCTTGAAGCCCGCGTGCTGATGATGTCGACCAACAACATCCTGTCACCTGCCAATGGCAAGCCGATTATCGTGCCGTCACAGGACATGGTGCTGGGGCTTTATTACCTTTCGATGGACCGCGATGGCGAACCCGGCGAAGGTATGAAGCTGGCCGATATGGCCGAAGTGCATCAGGCCTTGGAAGTGGGGGCCGTAACCCTGCACTCAAAGATCATCGCCCGTGTTCCGCAGACCGATGAAAATGGTCAGCAGTTCATCAAGCGCTTTGAAACCACGCCGGGTCGTATGTTGCTGGGCGAATGCCTGCCGAAGTCGCACACCGTGCCCTTCGACGTCGTCAACCGTCTTCTGACCAAGAAGGAAATTGGTGACGTGATCGATCAGGTCTATCGTCACACCGGCCAGAAGGACACCGTGCTGTTCGCTGACGCGATCATGAGCCTTGGCTTCCGCCACGCGTTCAAGGCCGGTATCAGCTTCGGCAAGGATGACATGATCATCCCCGACAGCAAGGTTGAACTGGTTGATAAGACCAAGGAACTGGTGGCTGACTATGAACAGCAGTATCAGGATGGTCTGATCACCCAGCAGGAAAAGTACAACAAGGTGATCGACGCCTGGAGCCGTTGCGGCGATCAGGTGGCGAACGCCATGATGGACGAAATTCGCGCCACGCCGCTGGACGATAACGGTCGGATGAAGCCGATCAACTCGATCTACATGATGTCGCACTCTGGTGCGCGTGGTTCACCAACCCAGATGAAGCAGCTTGCCGGTATGCGCGGCCTTATGGCCAAGCCGTCGGGCGAAATCATTGAAACGCCGATCATCTCGAACTTCAAGGAAGGTCTGACCGTTCTTGAATACTTCAACTCGACCCACGGCGCCCGTAAGGGTCTGGCCGATACGGCGCTCAAGACGGCAAACTCGGGTTACCTGACCCGCCGTCTGGTTGACGTGTCGCAGGACTGCGTGGTTGTAGTTGAAGATTGCGGCACCGAGCGCGCGCTGGAAATGCGTTCGATCGTGCAGGGCGGTTCGGTTATCGCCTCGCTTGGTGAACGTATCCTTGGCCGTACGCTGGCGCAGGATATCGTTGACAAGGAAGGCGCACTGGTTGTCGCCAATGGCACGCTGCTTGATGAAGCGGCGACCGCCCGCATCGAAGCCACCGGCATTCAGGCTGCGCGCATCCGCTCGCCGCTGGTTTGCTCGGCAGAGCAGGGCGTTTGCGCCAAGTGCTATGGCCGCGATCTGGCACGCGGTACGCCGGTCAACATCGGCGAAGCGGTTGGTGTTATCGCCGCCCAGTCGATCGGTGAACCGGGTACCCAGCTTACCATGCGTACCTTCCACATCGGTGGCGCGGCGCAGGTGAACGAGCAGTCGCACCTTGAATCGATCTGTGATGGTACGGTTCACTATCGTGACGTGCCGACCATTGTCGATAAGCGTGGCCGCCAGCTTAGCTTGGCGCGCAACGGTGAAATCGTGGTTATCGATAACGATGGCCGCGAGCGTGCGATCCACAAGGTGCCTTATGGTACCCACCTGCTTCACCAGAACGGGGCCATCATCAACGAAGGCGATCGTCTGGCGGAATGGGATCCGTTCACCCTGCCGATTATCACCGAAACCTCGGGTGTGGTGAAGTATCAGGATCTGGTCGACGGCCGCACCATGGCGGAACAGGTTGATGATGCGACGGGTATTACCCAGCGTATTGTTACCGAAAACCGCACGACCACCCGTTCCAAGAAGGAAGATCTGCGTCCGCGCATCACCCTTCTGGATGGTGATTCAGGCGAAGCGGCGCGTTACATGCTGGCACCGGGCACGACCCTGTCGGTCGAAGATGGTCAGCAGGTTGAAGCCGGTGACGTGGTGGCCCGTGCCAGCCGCGAAGCTGCCAAGACCCGCGACATTACCGGTGGTCTGCCACGCGTTGCGGAACTGTTCGAAGCCCGCAAGCCCAAGGACAACGCGATTATCGCCAAGATCTCGGGCCGCATCGAATTTGTTCGTGACTATAAGGCTAAGCGCAAGATTGCGATTATCCCGGAAGAGGGCGATCCGGTAGAATACCTGATCCCCAAGGCCAAGGTGATCGACGTTCAGGAAGGTGACTGGGTCAAGAAGGGCGATAACCTGATTTCGGGTTCGCCTGATCCGCACGATATTCTGGAAGTACTGGGGGTTGAGGCTTTGGCCGAATACCTCGTCGCCGAAATTCAGGAAGTCTATCGCTTGCAGGGCGTGAAGATCAACGACAAGCACATCGAGGTGATCGTTCGCCAGATGCTGCAAAAGGTTGAAATCACCGATGGCGGCGACACCACTTTGCTGGCCGGCGAACAGCTCGATTACGAAGAAATGAACGAATACAACGCCAAGCTGGCGCCAAACCAGCAACCGGCAGTTGGCAAGCCGATCCTGCTTGGGATCACCAAGGCCAGCCTGCAAACGCGTTCGTTCATCTCGGCCGCTTCGTTCCAGGAAACCACCCGCGTGCTGACGCAAGCGGCGGTTGAAGGAAAGAAGGACTCGCTGATCGGTCTGAAGGAAAACGTCATTGTGGGCCGTCTCATCCCTGCCGGTACCGGCGCGGGTATGAACCGTCTGCGGGTGGCCGCTTCCAGCCGCGATGCCGCGCTGCGCGCCCAGTATCGCAAGCTGCAAGAATCGCTCGTCGCACCGCAGTCTGCGGCGGAAGAGCATGCAGCCGAACTGGCACAGGGCCCGGAAGCCGCGATCGGTGACGATCCGTTGGCGCTGGTTGAGGGTGAAACCCACGGCCTTGATGCCGATGCCGGTGATTACCTGAACCCAGAAGCTGGCGAGGAATAAGGTCCTCCCCACATTGGGACATGAAGGCCCCGCCGGAGTGATCCGGCGGGGCTTTTCGTTGATTGCCCCGCAGCCTTCTCCTCATTAGAGCAGAGTACATGGTCGATACGCTCCGCATCACATTAGCCCAGCTTAACCAGTCGGTGGGCGATCTTGCCGCCAATGCCGCTGCCATGCTGGCGGCGCGGCAAAGGGCGCTGGCGGCGGGGGCAGACCTGATCGTCTTTCCCGAACTGTCGTTGATCGGCTATCCACCCGAAGATCTGGTGCTGAAGCCCGCCTTGATTGAACGCGCGGCGGCGGCACTGGATCAGCTTGCGCGGGCGACGGCTACCCCCGGCCCGGCCATGCTGGTGGGGTCGGTCTTTGTGGTCGATGGCGCGCTGCATAATGGCGTGGCCCTGCTGGATAAGGGCAAGGTCGCCGCGATCCGGCTTAAGCATGAATTGCCCAATTACGGCACCTTTGATGAAATCCGTCTGTTCCAGCCCGGCCCGCTGCCCGAACCGATCGTGTTCAGGGGCGTGATGATTGGCGTGCCGATTTGCGAAGACATCTGGCACCCCCGCGTGTGCCGCCACTTGGCTGATTTTGGCGCGGAATTGCTGCTTTGCCCCAATGGCAGCCCCTATGAAATCGATAAGGATGCCCTGCGCATTGATGGCGTGGCCAAGCGCCGTGCGGTCGATACCGGCCTGCCGCTGGCTTACCTTAATCGGGTGGGCGGACAGGATGAACTGGTGTTCGATGGCGCCAGCTTTGTGGTGAACGGCGATGGCAGCCGCGCGGTGCAGATGAAGGACTGGGAAGAGCACGAGGTTACCACCAGCTGGACCCGCACGGCAACCGGTTGGCGCTGTGATCGCGGGGTAATCGAGCCCCTGTCACAGCGGCCGGAAGACATCTATTGCGCCATGGTGCTGGCGCTGCGCGACTATGTGGATCGCAACCGCTTCCCCGGCGTGGTGCTGGGCCTGTCGGGCGGGATCGACAGCGCGATTTGCGCCGCGATTGCCGCCGATGCTTTGGGGCCGGATCGGGTTTGGGCGGTGATGCTGCCCAGCCGTTTTACCAGCCAAGAAAGCTTGGACGATGCCACCGAATGCGCGCGGCTGATCGGGTGCCGTTATGATACGATCCCGATTGCCCCGGCGGTGGATGCCTTTGGCACGATGCTGGCCCCGGTCTTTGCCGGGCGCGCGGCTGATCTGACCGAAGAAAACCTGCAATCGCGCATTCGCGGGGTGACGCTGATGGGCCTGTCGAACAAGTTCGGGCCGATGCTGCTGACCACCGGCAACAAAAGCGAAATGAGCGTGGGCTATGCCACGATCTATGGCGATATGGCGGGCGGTTATAACCCACTGAAAGACGCCTATAAGATGACCGTCTTTGCCATTGCGCAGTGGCGCAACCAGCATAAACCGCGCATTGGTCTGGGGCCAGATGGGCCGGTGATGCCCGATAACATCATAACCAAGCCGCCCAGCGCCGAACTGCGCGCGGATCAGAAAGATTCGGATTCGCTGCCCGAATATCCCGAACTTGATGCCATTTTGCTGGGGCTGGTTGAACAGGAAAAAAGCGTCGACCAGATGGTTGAAGATGGCTTTGCCCGCGAAACCGTGATGCGCATAGAACGCTTGCTGCATCTGGCCGAATATAAGCGCCGCCAAGCCCCGCCCGGGGTTAAGCTGGGCAGCCGCAACTTCGGACGCGATCGTCGCTATCCGATCACCCACGCCTTTCGCTCTGCCTGAGTATTATCCATGACCGTTACCACCCGCTTTGCCCCTTCGCCCACTGGTCTGCTGCATGTCGGCAATATCCGCACGGCGCTTCACAATTGGATGCTGGCCCGCAAGGCTGGCGGCCGGTTCCTGCTGCGGATTGACGATACCGATGCCGAACGCAGCCGCGAGGACTATGTCACCGCGATCCGCGCGGATCTGGCATGGCTGGGCCTGACCCCGGATGGCGAGGAACGGCAATCGGCCCGCTTTGCCCTGTATGAAGAACAGTTTCAGCGCCTTGCCGCCGAAGGCCGGGTCTATCGCTGCTATGAAACCGCGCAAGAGCTTGATCTGAAGCGCAAAGTCTTGCTCGGCCGGGGTCTGCCGCCGATCTATGATCGCGCCGCCTTGGCGCTGAGCGAGGCCGATCATGCGGCCAAGGCCGCGGCGGGGGAAAGCCCGCATTGGCGCTTTAAGCTGGACCGCGAAAGCCCGATCACTTGGGTAGACGGGGTGCGCGGGGCGCAGCATTTTGATGCCGGGCAGATGTCTGATCCGGTGATCCGCCGGGCGGATGGATCGTGGCTTTATATGCTCCCCTCGGTGATTGATGATGTGGCGATGGGCGTCACAGCGGTGCTGCGCGGCGAAGACCACGTATCCAACACCGCGGCGCAGGTGCAGATGTTTGCCGCGCTGGGCGCGCCGCTGCCATCATTCGCGCACGAGGCGCTGTTGGTGGGCAGCGAGGGCAAATTGTCCAAGCGGTTGGGATCACTGGGCATGGCCGAATTGCGCGATGCGGGGATTGAGCCTGAGGCATTGGTCGCCATGCTGGCAAGGCTGGGCACCTCGCAACCTGTTGAGCCGATTGCCGATCGCGACGCGCTGATCGCCAGCTTTGATCTTGGCACCTTTGGCCGCGCACCGGCCCGCTTTGACGAGGCAGAGCTTCACCGGCTGAACGCGGGGATTGTCCACCGCCTGCCCTTTGATCGGGTGCGCCACTTGCTGCCCCACGGCATGGGTGAAGCGGGCTGGGATGCCATCCGCCCGAACTTGGCCCACATGAATGAGGCGGCGCAGTGGTGGCAGATTGTGACCGGCCCGGTGGCGATCCCCGCGCTGGACGCCGAAGACCGCGCCTTTCTGGCCCAAGCCGCTGATAGCCTTGCGGCGCAGACGTGGGATGATGCCCCTTGGGCCGTGCTTACAGCCGCGTTGAAAGAGGCCACCGGGCGCAAGGGCAAGGGCCTGTTCCTGCCGCTGCGCTTGGCGCTGACGGCGCTGGAACATGGCCCCGATATGGCCGCGCTCTTGCCGCTGATTGGCCGCGATGCGGCACTGGCGCGGTTGCGCGCAGCGGCGGCAAACTGAATTTCAACCCTAAGGATTATGTGATGAGCGGCAGTGATGAAGACTATGTCTATGATGAAGACAGCGGCGAATGGCTGCCGGCCTCCGAACTGGCGGCCAAGCGCGCGGCGGCCGATACCGTGGCCGTGGTTGATGCCGTGGGCAACCCCTTGGCCGATGGCGATTCGGTAACCCTGATCAAAGACCTTGAGGTCAAGGGCGCGGGCCAAACGCTGAAGCGCGGCACGGTGATCCCATCCATCCGCCTGACCGGCGACGCGCAAGAGATCGATTGCCGCTACCCCGGCATCAAAGGCCTAGTCCTCCGCGCGGAATTTGTCCGCAAGCGGTGATTGGGGGGGGGTAGAAACCCCGCTTATCCTTCCAAGCTATGCGCGCGGAACCACTGGGCCAGAGCCTCCTCGCTCACGGTGCCGCCCGCCAAACCTTGGGCCATGTTGATGGCATCGTGCGGCGCAAAGGTAAGCGATATTCCGTTCAGCGCCAAGAATAGCCGCGCGAGGACCCATGCGGTGCGTTTGTTGCCATCCACAAATGGGTGGTTGCGGGCAATGCCATAGGCATAGGCGGCGGCGAGGGCGGCGCGATCATTCTCGCCATATTCCCAGCGGTTGCGGGCTCTGGCCATGGCCGATTCAAAAACCCCCTGATCCCGCAGGCCAACAGGACCGCCATGTTCGGCCAATTGGCGATCATGCAGCGCCAAGGCCACGTCTGGTCTGACCCAGTGTGGTTCAAAGCGGACTGGGGCGCCGGCCATCGCTGGTTATTGGGCAAGAACGCGCAGGATATCGCGATCCTCTCGCATGATGCGTTCGGCCAGCTCCATCTGCGCGGCAAAATCGGGATTGCCCGCGGATATCCGAATCCCGTCTGGCGCTTCGCTGATATAAAGGGAATCGCCAATCCCAGCGCGCAGCAGCGCCAACAGTTCTTTGGGCAGAATGATCCCGGCAGAGTTGCCAATTTTGGTGATTTTCAGCGTGGCGTTCATACGTGCGTTATAACGCGGTGATGGGCAGAGGCAATAGGGTATGAGTGTTTCATAGAGCTGGAGATTTAAGCATTGTTGAAATATAGTATGCCATATACATGGCATACGTGATTGACTCTTTAGGCTTTGAAAGCGTAACTTCTCCCCGGCTTTACTGAGGGGGTGCTATGCAGATCGATGCACTGGGGCTGTATTTCCAGCTTAAGCCGGGTGAAAAAGCTGATCTTGAAATCATTTCATCAGCAGCAATTGCTTGGGTTGAGACACTTAGGGCAACTGCCCGGGCTATTGATCCTGAAGCCGATCTTTGCGTTGAACTTGTTGATGCCGATGAATCTAGCCTGCTGTTCAATACAATTGTCAGTTGGTTTGAGGCAAATGTTGAGCGGCGTCTCGAACGACTTGAACGTGGCGGCGAGCGCCTACCCAGAACTCGGAAAATGGCGCTGGCGCTGGCAATCTTTGTGGTGACAACAGGGATACCCACATATCATGAGTATTTCGGGACTCCTGATTTCACTGATGACGACCGGGATCGAATGAAGCGAATTGAGGCGAAGCTGGACGGTGATGTTGCTGTGCAGACTGCCAAGCGAAAATTCTTCAGGAC
>JBEGLE010000094.1:0-8079 GCA_041183725.1 Pseudomonadota bacterium
CCACAGCTCACGACTGATCTGGGCTACAGAGTTGTTGTTTTCCCAATCAATGTCTGGGCGGGCGAAAGCCAGTAGCGGGCTGTCAGGGCGTATACCTTCTGACAGGCGCGCCGCAACTTGCGATGTTTCGTGGATTGACATGATCTGGATTGCCGAAATTCCCAGTGAATTCCCGAGATTGCGGGTCAGGGAATAGATAGCCGTTCCCTCGTTACGAAAGCTTGGTGATAGAGTTGAAAAGGTAAGGGCGGACAGCGGAGCGATGAGCATTCCGGCAGAAAGTCCTTGCAAAAAACCAGCGAGAAGAATGGGTGTTTGGTCTGTTTCCAGAGACAAACGCGCATAGAGACCCAAGCTGAATACAGAGAGAATGAGGCCTAAACTCAGGAGCTTGCGCGCATCAACTTTGGTAATGACCCTATTTATTACAAGCAAGCTGAGCACGGTGCCTATGGCCCGCGGCATGCTGACCAAGCCATTTTGCAAGGGTGTATAGCCGAGCAAGTTTTGTGTCATGATTGTTTGAATCGGGTTGCTGCCGAAAATTATGACGCCAACCAAGGTGCTGATCATACAGCCTATGGTAAAGTTGCGATCGGTGAAAAGGGTTGCCCGCACGAAGGTATCGCGCCTTGAGAGCATGTGAACCAGGGTTAGATAAAAGGCTAAGGCAACGATCCCGGCTTCCAAGCAAATTTCAGCTGACTCAAACCAGTCTTTCTGTAAGCCGCGATCAATCATCAATTGGAAGGCACCGATAAAAACAGACAGAGAGGCAAAGCCAACTGCATCGAACTTGCCAATGGATTTGTCGCGGGTTTCGATATGGCTGATCAGGATGCCAATAATGGCAATCAGGCCGATCGGGATGTTGATGAGAAACACCCAGCGCCATGAATAATTGTCAGTCAACCAGCCCCCTAAAGTTGGTCCCGCAAGCGGGCCGAGCATGGCGCCCAAGCCGGTCAATGCCATAGCAGATGGTTGCTTTTCCCGAGGGTTGATATCCAGCAAAGTGGCTTGACCAAGCGGTATCATGCCAGCTCCGCTAACCCCTTGAATTATCCGAGCAAATACCATGAATTCCAAACTGCGCGCCATGCCGCAAGCCAAAGAGGCAAGGGTGAAGCCTATGATTGAGATTACCATAACCCGCTTGCGACCAAAGCGACTAGCCAGCCAACTGGCCAAGGGCATCATGATTGCAGTCGAGATCAAGTATGACGTGAGAACCCACATGACTTGATCGGGCGAGGCTGAGAGGCTCGCTTGCATATTGGGAATGGCAACATTGGCAATCGAGGCATCCAACGCAACAACCAAGGTTGTCACTATAACGGACCCCGTAATTAAGGTCTTTTGTATTGGCGTAGTTTTGAGCGTTTGTTGGGACATCTAATGCGGCTGATAGTAAGCTATGCTATTAATAGCAATGCCACTTATGCTGGTTCATGCCGCAAGGCTTTAGGCATATTTCCCTGCAGAGCGCTGCGGCAGCAAAATTATCAGCACCGCTATGGTGCTAGCCAGAATAGCTGATGCAAGCGAGCGGCTCAAATCGAGCCCGCCTTGGGCCAGGGGCTTATCAAGAAAATCGCCAACCGTTGCCCCAAGAGGGCGGGTGAGGATGAACGCTGCCCAGAACAGCAAGACCCGGCTAATGCCGCTCCAACGCCACAGAGCAACCAGAAGCAGCAAGAGCGAGCCAAAAGCCAGCGCACCGCCAAGATAGCCCAGCCCGCCATCATCCGCCGCCCAATCACCCAGCGCCGTGCCGAGTGTCTGCGAAAAAGTGATGGTCAGCCAGTAAAACAGTTCGGCACGCGGTGTTGATACGCTCTCAACCGCAACGGATCCAGTAACCCCGCGCCAAGCAATCAACGATGCTATGACGCTGGCCAAGAGCAGGAGTGATCCCCCAAGATAGCCAATCCCCAGTGACCGCGTCGCGAAATCTGCCATGGTCGTCCCGGCTGTGGTGGAGGCGATAATCGTTGCCCAGTAAAGAGCCGGATGAAAGCGGAGGGCTTTCACTTGGGCGGCAACCAAAAGGATCAGCGGGACTATGAATATCAGGCTGCTGGCCAGATAACCGAAGTCATAGGTCATCGAGAGCGTATCACCTCCGGTCTCGCCAAGGGTCGTGGCCAAAATCTTGATCGCCCAGAATCCTGCTGTCACGGCAGGAACCTTGGCGCGATGATCGCTTAGAGGCTTTTCAGTCATGATCGCTCCAGTCAGAAATCAACGCCTAGCGCCGCAAAGGCATGGAAGCCTGTGGCGCCGCCGTGGTCAGAGAATGTTGGCCCGCCAGAGGCGAGGATGCGAAAGGGTTTGGGCAATTGATAAATTGCGCCGATCCCTAGGCTGGTCGATCCATTGCCGTCCACAGTATCGGCGCCTTGCCGATCCGCCTCGATGCCGATTAGCAGGTTTTTACCGAATTGACGGGATAGGGCGATACCGCCGGTCCAGTAATTGCGGTTGCCCGCACCGGGGTTGATGGCATAGCCGCCGCCGCCAAAAACAGACCAAGGGCCAATGTCTTTTTGGCCCCAGATTGGCAGCAAGGCCGTTACCCGGCCCGCGCCCAAGCCGTGACTGCCGCTGGGCAGGGTAATTCCGGGAAAGACTGCAAGAGAAATCCCCGCCTTTTCGCTGTGATAAAAGCGATATTTCGCTGACATTTTCACGTCATCTGTGCCCCATTCCCATCCGGAGCGGCTATGAGAGTAGGCGGCAGGAAGGCCGAGGGTCAGTTGCAGATCGTTGGCTGCGCCATAGTTGATTTCTACCCCAGAAGACCCTTCAAAATCTGGTCCTTGGCCAGATATTTCGAGGGCTGGGGCATAAATTTCCCAGTGTCCCGTGTCAGTCGGTTCAGGGTCATCGGTCAGGAAAGGCGGCCCCGCATGGGCGCCTGCGGGCAGGCACAAGGCAAGCAGTGCAATCCATGGCCCAAAGCTGCGGACATTTAAACGGCGTGATTGGTAACGAATAAGCATCATGGCCACCTTTATGACCATTGTGTTGCAATTCTTTTACATGGCGGGTGGCAGTTATCAAATTGACCTGCGGCTGGAGTGATGAGATCCATTTCACACGAGTTTCGTTAAGCTGTGTTAAAGGTCACCTGTTTCACTTGGCGTTCATGCTGCGCGTGGTTATAGCGCTGACTATGTCCATACGCGCGCCGCTCAAGCTCATCGCCCTTTCCGTGGCAACGTCCGCGATCCTGCTCACTGCTGGCTGTGGTGGGCGGCCAAAGAATCGCGATACGGCCTATGTCGCGCGCGATGTCGAAACCCTTTACGGCGCGGCTAAAGACAAGCTTGATCGTGGCGATGCAAAGGTGGCCGCTGCGTTGTTTGACGAAGTTGAGCGTCAGCATCCTTATTCGCCGTGGGCCCGCCGGGCGCAATTGATGAGCTCATTCTCTTATTATGTAGCGCGCGATTATACCAAATCGATTCAGGCCGCGCAGCGTTTCCTCTCGATCCACCCGGGCAACAAAGATGCGCCTTACGCCTATTATCTGGTGGCTCTGTGCTATTACGAACAGATTAGCGACGTGACGCGTGACCAAAAGGCGACTGAGCAAACGCTTGATGCCTTAAACGAAGTTATTCGGCGCTATCCAGCAACCCGCTATGCGGTGGATGCTCAGCTTAAGCTTGATCTGGTGAACGATCATTTGGCTGGCAAGGAAATGGAAATCGGCCGTTTTTATGAACGGTCTGGCAAGTGGCTTGCGGCCCAATTGCGCTTCCGCAATGTGGTTGAGCATTATCAGATGACCAGCCATGCACCGGAAGCCCTTTACCGCGTTGTTGAAACCAGCCTTGTTCTGGGCGTTCCAGAAGAAGCGCAAAAAAATGCGGCCGTGCTGGGCAGCAACTATCCCGGAAATCCTTGGTATGGCCGTGCTTTCAAACTGATGCAAAAGCACGCGGCGAACACCCAGGCATTGTAATCTACTGCACTGGTTGACTTTACGGGCCTAACCGCCGCATTTTGCGGCGCATGCTATCTCAGAAAACCCGCTATACCATTCGCGCTTTGCAACACCTTGCCGACAATATCAGGCAAGGCCCTGTGCGCCTGGATGCTATAGCAGAAGCGCAAAATATCCCGCGTAAGTTCCTGACTGTGATCCTTTCTGAAATGGTGCGCGAAGGCTTGGTCGTTTCGCATCGTGGACGGGAAGGGGGCTATGAGCTGGCGCTTGATCCGATGGACGTGCGCTATGGCGATATCATTCGCCTGACACGCGGCAGCTTGGCCCTGGTGCCCTGCGCCAGTCGCAATGCCCATGAACATTGTGCCAACTGCTTACCCGAGGCGGACTGCCGGTTGCGCGGTCTGATGCTGACCCTGCGTGATGAAATGGCCGCAATGCTGGATCGCATAACATTGGCCGATCCTATCGCCGTTGAACCGCCTTTCGCCGAGGCTTGAGGCCATCAACACCTGAGCGCGTAATAGCTGCATTTGGGCGTGGTAAAGCGAATCTACTATTGTCTACAAAATAAGTAGAGTTATTAAAGCGCCCTGACAGGGGCCAGATCAGATTCATTGGTCCTTTAATGTAACGCGTAATCAGAGCCGGTTAGCCGGGTTTGCTTCACAAAGGATTGAAAATGAAATCGTTCGTCCGCCGCAGTCTCGTCGTTGCCGTAACGCTTGCTTCCACCACAGCCCTAAGCACTAGTGCTTTCGCAGCCGAGAGCGTTGCCGTATCAACCGCCGTGGCTGAGCCGTCAGCGCTTGGAGCCGAAGATGGCGCTCCAAGCCGCGGTGATGTGATCATCGTGACCGCCCGCCGCCGTCAGGAAACGGCTCAGGCCGTGCCTTTGGCGATTTCGGTAATTAAAGCTGATTCGATCGAATCAACCGGCAATTTCAATATCGTGAAAATGCAGCAACTGGCACCGACCCTACAGGTCTACACATCGAACCCACGCAACACTTCGGTCAACATTCGTGGTCTGGGCGTGCCGTTTGGCTTGACCAGCGATGGCTTTGAACAAGGTGTCGGTATCTATGTAGATGATGTTTACAACTCGCGTGTAGCCGCTGCGACGTTCGATTTTCTTGATGTTCAGCAGGTTGAAGTGCTGCGCGGTCCGCAGGGCACGCTTTATGGCAAGAACACCACGGCCGGTGCGATTAATATCACCACCAACCAGCCGACCTTTGAATTTGAAGGCCGGGGCGAGGTGACGCTGGGCAACCTCGATTACCGGCAGGTTAAGGGTGCCATTTCGGGACCGCTCTCGGATACGGTTGCGGCACGCTTTGCCGTGGCAAAAACCAGCCGCCGCGGCACGCTGTATAATGTCACCAGCCATCGCTGGATCAACGAGCAGGATAATATCGGCGTTCGCGGGCAGTTGCTGTTCAAGCCCAATGATGATCTGAGCATCACCCTGTCTGGCGATTACAGCAAGCAGGATCCCTATGGCTTCGGCACGGCATTTGTGCGTGTCGGCACAACCCAGCGCGCGCTGGCGCGCCAATATGATGCTTTGGTCGCGGCCTTGAACGCTGCCAATCCCGGTCGCAATTATGCGGTTCCAAGCCGCAATGTTTATGATCGCCTGACCGACATTGATGCGCCGCTGCAAGCTGGGAACATCATCGGTGGCGCCTCGGCGCGGGTGAAGTGGAACGCCGGATCTGGCACCTTCACCGCGGTTACCGCTTGGCGATTCTGGGACTGGAAGCCGCAGAATGATCGCGATTTTTCGGGCCTGTCGATTGTTTCTGCATCGAATAACCCTTCGCAGCAAAATCAATACAGCCAAGAATTTCGTTATAACTACGAAGGCAATAAGCTCGATTTCGTCGTCGGTCTGTTTGGCTTTAAGCAGCGGATTGATACACAAGGGCTAGAGCGGCAAGGGGCCGACGCCAGCCGTTGGAGCCTGACCGGCGCGCAGGCCGCCGATGCCAGCATCCTGTCTGGGCTGACAGCTAACAACACGCAGTTCCTCAAGAGCGAGAGCGCCGCGCTCTATGGCCAAGTCAGCTACAAGCTGACGGACGCCTTGACGATCCAGCCCGGCATCCGGGTGAACTATGATAAGAAGGAAGGCTTCTATCAGCGCGTGGTGACCACTGGTGCGGGGGTTGTGATTTCCTGCTCACCGGCTCCGGCATCAGGCACGGCTCTGGCGGCGCAATGCGGAGTTTATCAGCCGCAGAGCACATCGCCTTCGGCCAGCAAGTGGAACTTTAGTTACGACCTCAATGTGAACTATAAGTTGGCCCGCGATGTTCTGGCCTATGCCACCTATGCCAAAAGCTTTAAGACGCTGGGCATCAATCAGAATGGCCTGCCGCTTACCACGGCAAATGTGCCAGATCTTTCAGCAAGCACGGTCAAGCCTGAATCGGTCAATCACTTCGAAATCGGTCTCAAGACTCAGTTCTGGGATCGCAAGGCGACCTTCAATGTCAGCGCGTTCCTGACCGAGATTAAGGATTTCCAGGCCACGGTGAATGGCGGCCAATTTGGCACGGTGCGTGGTTATCTGGCCAATGCGGAAAAGGTCCGCTCAAAGGGTCTAGAGGCAGACTTCAAGATCCGGCCGAGCGACCGTTTCACCGCCTATGCCAATGGCGCCTATACCGATGCCAAATATGTGAGCTTCACCAATGCGCCATGCCCACCTGAGCTTTCGGGTGGCACGTTCTATGCGGTTGGTGTTACGCCTGACCTTACGCTGGCAGGCATCCCCGGTTCACTCAGCCCGCGTTCTTGCAATATTTCCGGCCAAAGCCTGCCGGGCGTATCAAAGTGGGCCTTCTCCTATGGGGCTGAAGTTAACACACCGCTGACCCTTCTGGCGAAGGAAGGGCAGGTCTATTTCGGCGTTGACGGCAACTATCGTTCAGACTGGAACTCGAATGCCTCGCCTTCGATTTACACCAAGGTAGATGGTTCTGCGCTGACTAACTTCCGCACCGGTTTCCGGGGTGATGGTTTTGATGTGTTTGGTTGGGTGCGTAATGCCTTCAACGTGAATTACATTGATCTCTTGCAGGTCGCGCCCGGCAACGTTGGTCTGATTGCCGGCACCCCCGGTGATGAGCGGACGTGGGGCGGCACGGTTAAGTTCTCGTTCTAAACCGCTTAACCCAGACTTGGTATCTGGTTGCAATCCCCCTTCCGCTTACGGGAGGGGGATTGTTGCGTCTGGGCTGGTGACGGGGGCGTTGTTGTTCGCTAGAACGATGCGCGAACATGCTTACCCGTCTGGCCATCCGTAACATTGTCCTGATCGAGGCGCTTGACCTCGATTTTGCCAGTGGCCTTGGCGTCCTGACCGGAGAGACCGGGGCGGGCAAATCGATCCTGCTTGATGCGCTGGGTCTGGTGCTCGGCAATCGTGCCGATTCCGGCTTGGTGCGCGGCGGCGAGGATAAGGCCAGCGTTACGGCCAGCTTTGAATTTTCTGCCTTGCCTTCAGGCATTGCGGCCATTGTGGCTGAAGCTGAAATTGAGCTGGAGCCGGGTGAGCCGCTGATCATCAAGCGGCAATTAAAGTCGGATGGCGGCTCTAAAGCCTTCATCAACGATCAGCCGGTTGGGGTTGCCTTGCTGCGCGATTTGGCACCGTTCTTGGTGGAATTGCATGGCCAGCACGATGATCGCGGCTTGGTTAATCCGCGCGGCCACCGCATGTTGCTGGATCGCTATGCCCGGGCCGATGCGCTGGGGGTAGAGTCGGCTTGGCGGACTTGGCGCAGTGCAGAAGATGCCTTGTCTGCGGCCCAAGCGCGGCTTGATCAGGCAGGGGCAGATCGCGACCTGTTGCTGGCGCATCTGGCTGAACTGGCCGCTCTGGCCCCTGAAGAGGGTGAGGAAGTGGAACTCGCCGGTGCCCGCGCCACTATGCAGAAGGGAGAGCGCCTTTCTGGCGACCTTGCCGAATTGCAGCACCTGTGGAGCGGATCGGATTCGGCCCTCGCAACGTTACGATCGGCTGCCCGGCGGCTTGACCGGATTGCATCCGAACATCCCATGTTGGCGGAAGCGCTAGCCGCTTTGGATCGCGCCGTGATTGAGGCGTC
>JBEGLE010000095.1:0-5956 GCA_041183725.1 Pseudomonadota bacterium
GTCCATGCGATCATAGACATCGTAAGGCTGGCTCTTGCGAATATCCCAAGCAATGCCAGCCGCCCGGATCATCGGGCCAGAAAAGCCCCAGGCAATCGCATCGTCCTTGGAAACCAAGGCAATATCGACATTGCGCTGTTTGAAAATGCGGTTGTCGACCACCAGGCTCATCGCGTCTTCGAACAGTTCCGGCAGGCGGGTGTCGAGCCAGACGGCAATATCATCTAGTAGTTTTTGCGTCACATCCTGATGGACGCCGCCGGGGCGGAACCAAGCCGAATGCATACGGGCGCCCGAAGCGCGTTCGAAGAAGTTGAGGCAATCCTCACGAATTTCGAACAGCCACAGGTTCGGCGTCATCGCGCCAACGTCCATCACGTGCGACCCCATGTTGAGCATGTGGTTGCAGATGCGGGTCAGTTCAGCGAACAGCACGCGCAGATATTTTGCACGCAGCGGCACTTCGAGATTGAGCAGCTTTTCGATGGCCAGAACATAGGAATGTTCCATGGCCAGTGGCGAACAGTAATCCAGCCGATCAAAATAGGGCAGCGCCTGAAGATAGGTCTTATGCTCGATCAGCTTTTCGGTGCCGCGATGCAGCAGCCCAACGTGCGGATCGATCCGCTCGATAATTTCACCATCCAGCTCCATGACCATGCGCAGCACGCCGTGCGCCGCCGGGTGCTGTGGCCCAAAGTTGATTGTGTAATTGGTAATCACTTCATCGCCGGTGGTGGGCGATTGCTCGAGCTGCATGCTCATGCCTTATCCCCCTTCGACTTTGTGGTCTTTTTCGGCGCGGCTTTCTTTGTCGCAGCCGCTTTCTTGGGGGCCGCGGCCTTCTTGGCTGGAGCCTTCTTCGCCTTTACTACAGCCGCAGGTTCAGCGGGCTTGGCCGCTGGCGGAGCCGGAGGGGGCGGTGGTGGAGCAGCTTTTTCATCGCCCGGCAGCACATAGTCTGCGCCTTCCCACGGGCTCATAAAGTCAAATTGGCGCAAGTCTTGGGCCAGCTTGACCGGCTCATAAACTACGCGCTTATCCTCTTCGGAATAACGCAGTTCCTGATAGCCTGTCAGCGGGAAGTCCTTGCGGAACGGATGGCCTTCAAAGCCATAGTCGGTCAGAATACGGCGCAGGTCCTGATTGCCGGCAAAGATCACGCCGTACATGTCATAGACTTCGCGCTCCAGCCAACCGGCCACCGGCCACAGCGTGGTTGCGGTGGGCACTGGCGTATCTTCGCTGGCGGCAACCTTCACCATGATGCGGTGGTTCTTGGTCAGCGACAGCAGCATATAGACCACTTCGAAGCGTTCTGCCCGATCGGGGTAATCAACCCCGGCGATCTCCATCAACTGCTGATAGGCGTGATCGTCGCGCAAAGCTTGCAGCACGGCAACCAAGCTATCACGCGCGACAGTGATCACCACTTCGCCATGCGCTTCTTTGGCTGAAACAACCTGTTTGCCCAGTGCCTTGGTTAAAGCAGCAAGCACACCTTCATTTGAGGCGAACTTGGGGGCGGCGTGAAGGACCTGTGTCATTGCTCCCTCCCCTTACCGTTCCAAGGTGCCGACGCGGCGGATCTTCCGCTGCAACTGCATCACGGCATAAAGCAGCGCTTCGGCAGTCGGCGGGCAACCGGGGACATAGATATCCACCGGAACAATCCGGTCACAACCGCGCACAACGCTATAGCTATAGTGATAATAGCCACCGCCATTGGCGCAGGATCCCATCGAAATGACATATTTCGGATCTGACATCTGGTCATAGACCTTGCGCAGCGCCGGAGCCATCTTGTTGCAAAGCGTGCCCGCCACGATCATCACGTCTGACTGGCGCGGAGACGCGCGCGGGGCAGCGCCAAAACGCTCCATATCATAGCGCGGCATGTTAACGTGGATCATCTCGACCGCGCAGCAGGCAAGACCAAAGGTCATCCACCACAGCGAACCTGTGCGGGCCCACTGGAACAGTTCTTCCGTTGATGTGACAAGGAAGCCCTTGTCGGAAACCTCGGCATTGAGGCTATCGAAAAAGGCCTGATCAGGCGCAGTTAAAGCATTGGCAACCGGAGCGTTCATCGTATCATTCCCAATCCAGCGCGCCCTTTTTCCACGCATAGACCAAGCCTATGAGCAGTTCGAACAGGAAAACCATCATCGTGATCCAGCCGACCCAACCAGTTTCCTTCAGGCTGACCGCCCACGGAAACAGGAACGCAGCCTCCAGATCGAAAATGATGAACAGAATCGCCACCAGATAAAAGCGAACGTCAAACTGGCTGCGCGGATCTTCAAATGCAGGAAAACCGCATTCATATTCCGAGTTCTTATCGGCATTCGGATTGTGCGTGCCGGTAAGGTAGGAAAGCCCCAAGGGCAGAAAAACAAAGGCCGCTGAAAGCCCAAGTGCCACCACCAGAAAGATCAGGATGGGCAGATATTCCACAAGATTGACCATAAGGACTCACATCAACGGCGGAATCGCAACGTATTACGGATGTGCCGCGCCCTAGTCTGCGCGCCGCTTAGGCGCAAGTGGGGTATCCCCCTGATTGTGCCGATTGCGTTATGATTTCCCTATTTCTTGAGCTGTATTGCTAGGCCCCGTGCGGTTGCCTTGCCATAAGGCGGCCCCATACCGGACATACCAATCACATCAATGCCGGTTTGGCGGTAAACAGCGCGGGCATGGCTGAAGGTGCGAAAGCCATCGATGCCATGATAGCTACCCATTCCCGAAGGGCCGATGCCACCGAAAGGTAGGTCATCATTGGCATTGTGAAACAGCACATCATTCACCGTCACACCGCCCGATAGAGTGCGGGTCAAAACCTGATTTTCTTCGGTCTTGTCTTTGCCAAAGTAATATAAGCCCAAGGGGCGATCATGGGCATTCACATAGCCAATGGCTTCGTCGATGCTGGTATAGGTTTTGATCGGCAAGATGGGGCCAAATATCTCGTCTTGCATAACCCGCATATCATCCGTGACATGTCTGATCAGGGTCAGCGGCATCTTATTGCCATTGTGAGAGGCGAATTTTTCGCTCGCTGGGTTAATCTCAATCAGTTCGCCGCCCTTGTCCCGCGCATCATCAAGATAAGCCTGCAACCGCTCGCGGTTACGGGTGTTAATGATCGCGGTGTAATCATCGTTGGCCAAGAGGCTGGGATACATTACCCCCACCGCTTGGCTGATGCTTTGGATAACCGCGGCTTCCTGATCTTCAGGTACAAGCAGATAATCGGGCGCCAAGCAGATTTGCCCCGCATTCATCATTTTGCCCATGACAATGCGGCGGCCTGCCAAAGCAAGGTCGGCACTGCGCCCAATAAAGGTTGGCGATTTGCCGCCCAGTTCGAGCGTTACTGGCACCAGATTTTCCGCGGCAGCTCGCATGATTTGCCGACCAACATGGGTGGCACCTGTGAACAGCAAGTGATCAAATGCAAGCTGCGAAAAGGCCGAACCGACATCAATACCGCCTGTAAACACGGCCATTTCATCTTCCGCAAAATAGTGTGGCACGTATTCGGCAAACAACGCTGAGACCCGTTCGGTAAATTCCGAAGGTTTGATCATGGCCCGGTTGCCCGCCGCCAAGACCCCAGCCATCGGCGCCATCACCATGCCAATCGGGAAATTCCATGGGGCGATAATCCCCACTACACCTTTGGGCTGGTAAACAACCTTGGCCTTGCCACCCAGCAGGCCAAACGGGAACATAGCTTTGCGCTTTTCATCCCGGCTCCAGTGCGCGAAATGCTTGCGCGCATGTTTCAGGGCGCCAACTGATGTCATGATGTCGCCCATCAGGGTTTGCGTCACACTGCGATGGCCAAAATCAGCGGATACGGCAGCGGCAAAGGCGTCTTTGTGATCCACCAATAGGGCAATGGCTCTATCTAGCCGATCTTTGCGGACAGACAGGGGCTCGGGCATAGCCACGGCAAATGCCGCACGCTGCGCTTCAAGCACACGCTGCATCCGCATAACTTCACTCTTGCTCATACACTGTCTCCGCGAACCCTGCACAAAATGTAAGAAGTCATCTTTCTGGGCAACAGAGAGATTGCAAGTGATTTACCGCCCAGATTGCAAATGCCGCAGCGCAGCAACAAGCCTGGAATCACATAACAGAACCAAAGCGTGTGTTGCTTTCGCCGGTGTTGCTGATCGGCTTTGGGAGATTGCAGATATTGCCAAGCTGGTGGAAGAGGCGGAGGTTAAGCCTGCAAAGCGCGGACCTTACAAACCGGCGAAAGCGTGATATCAATGCAGCATGGTACCCACGCATAAGCATATTTTTGGGGTTGGATTCCTGTTCGGCTTTGCAGCAGCGGTTCCCCTCGCGCTCGTCGCCGGGGTTTACCCGCTATTCTTCAACCACACACTCTTGCCCTTCATCATTCGGGCCATTGTTGTGCTGCTCGTCACCTATGTGTTGTTGTCACTTTCGCTCAAGATTATCCTTCGGGTAGATCAACTACGGAAATCTCGCCGCAGTTGAATTTCAAACTTACCCACTACCACCATGTTCGATTTGGCTATGCCCCATAAAAGGTGAACATTCACGGCGCTGCCATCGAAATGCTTACAGCACAGCCGGTGCCGCGGCCCAATCGCTTTGGTGGTTGGGCCGGCCTTAAAACTTAGGCTTTAGAGATCGCCCGCTCCCCAACGGTCGGCTTGGCGTACCCAGCCGGCATGGGCGGGATCAATCTCAAAGTGGCACCAGCCTGCTTCGCAATCGCCCAAACGACCGGAAATCCCCGGTGTCAGCCGCCACATCAGGTGCGACGCGGGATCAGGTTTTTCATGCATTTCCGTGGGGGCGGCAGAACGCACAATCGCGCCGCGCTTTTTGGTCATCAGGCTGGAGAGCACCCAGCCACGCGCCCCATCAGGATCTTGGACCAGCCACCAGTTATCCATGCTACGCAACACCTTCACCGGAAGCAGCGGCCGATGATAGACCCAAATAACCCGATAGGCATCCCCCGGCCCGACCCGCATATTGACTTCCCGCGCCCGAATTGCGGCCCAAAAGGGAACCTTCGGGTCTTCTGCCCAAGCCGAACTTGATGACAGCATGAAAAACATCAGGGCCAGTAAACTGACAATTCGGGAACGGTGAACCATAGCTGCTCCATAGACTGCCACCGCCTTGCGCTTCAAGACCGCTTACCCCTTACCCCCAGCACCACGCCCCAAAGGGTCTGTCCTAAGCTATCGGCGGCCATTTTCCGCAACAAAGCTACGCCCATCATCTTGCCGCTGACATTACCTTGATTTAGAGCGGCCACAAGGAGACGCGTGGCCCGCATAAGGACGCGTGGAGGAGGAGAATTGCTAATGACCAAGTGGACCGCGCGGGCAGCCGCGTGTTTTGCCTTGTGCGCGCCGATTGCCGCTCAAGCCCAGGCTGCTGCGCCAAGCGCCAACAGCGGCGACACCGCTTGGATTTTGGTATCATCTGCCTTTGTGCTGTTGATGACCATGCCCGGCCTAACCCTGTTTTATGGCGGCTTGGTTCGAGCCAAGAATTTTCTTGCCGTAATGCTTCAGGTGGGGGCCGTAGCCGCCGCTGTTTCGGTGGCATGGGTTGTAGCTGGCTATACTTTGTCATTTGGCCCCGTGACCAATGGCTGGATTAGTGCCGGTGGCAATTGGATGTTGGCCCAACTAAGCGATATCCGCAGTGGCACGGCCTTGAATGAAAATACCTTCGCCCTGTTTCAACTAACCTTTGCCGCGATTACCCCTGCCCTGATGATTGGCGCATGGGTTGACCGTTCTCGCTTTACTTGGGTTGTGGCCTTTTCAACCTTGTGGAGTCTGGTTGTCTATGTCCCCGTTGCCCACTGGATTTGGGGCGGCGGTTGGATGGCCACCCAGCTTCATACGCTAGACTTTGCGGGCGGCATTGTTGTGCATACCACTGC
>JBEGLE010000096.1:0-15291 GCA_041183725.1 Pseudomonadota bacterium
CCTCCCGCGCCATGGCCGAAGGAGCGGCCGGCCCCCCCAGCCCAACCGTGTACACATGGATGCCGCCGCGCCGCCAAGCGGCCCCGCGCGCTGCCGCCGAAGCACTCAGCGCCCCCAAGCCAGACGGCGCATTTGCCGCACTGGCTGGCCTTATCCGCTAGGGCGCCAGAGCCGTGAGGCTCGACAAGGCACTGTGGTATCTGCGCTTCACCAAAACGCGCAATTTGGCGCAGGACATGGTTTTGGCAGGGCACATTCGGCTGAACGGACGGCGTATTGCGCGCCCAGCCACCAAGGTTGCTGTGGGGGATCTGCTCGTGTTGCCGCTAGCAGAAGGGGTACGGATTATCCGCCTTATTGCCCTGCCCGGCCGCCGCGGACCGGCATCCGAAGCACAATCGTGTTATCTCATGCTTGACGAGCAGTCCCCATTGCCGATAGCAGCGGCGCCAGAAATATCGGATACTTAGAGGAACTACCACAATGACCTATGTCGTCACCGACGCCTGCATCCGCTGCAAGTATATGGACTGCGTTGAGGTGTGTCCGGTAGATTGCTTCTACGAAGGTGAAAACATGCTGGTGATCAATCCCAGCGAATGCATCGACTGCGGCGTGTGCGAACCCGAATGCCCGGCCGAAGCCATTCTGCCTGATACCGAAAGTGGTCTTGAGCAGTGGTTGGAACTGAATGCCAAGTATTCGGCGGAATGGCCCAATATCACCACCAAGCGGGAATCACCGGCAGATGCCGATGAATTCAAGGGCGTTGAAGGCAAGTTCGAAACCCACTTCTCGGCCGAGCCCGGCGAAGGCGACTGATCGCCTTGGCATAGCAAAGGGCATCGCCCCCGCGCTGGCTAAACACTGAAAAATATACCGAATTGTAAGCCCTGCAGCCCAAAGGCTGCGGGGCTTTGGGTATGATTATGCGGGGCACTGGCAATATTGTTACAGTTATGCTATATGATCATGCACTGGCCGGGCATTCGCTGCGGCTTGCCTCGCAAGACGAAAGGCTGGGTTACAGCATCAGATTGATGGGACATGGGTCCATGTCGCCACGGGCGGCGCAGCGTTCCTAATCCGCATTGCCCTGATAACATTCTGTAATCCCGCAGGTGAAAGGACGATTCATGGCGATCAAGGCTAATGCCTTCGATGTTGGCGACTACGTCGTTTACCCCAAGCACGGTGTCGGTAGAGTCATCGAGCTGCAGGAACAGGAAATCGCTGGCATGAAGCTGGAGCTCTATGTGCTCCGCTTTGAAAAAGAGCGCATGACGCTCCGCGTGCCGATGAACAAGGTTGAAGCGATTGGCATGCGCAAGCTGTCATCCGACAAGACCCTGCGCGAAGCTTTGGATACCCTGACGGGCAAACCTAAGGTTAAGCGCACCATGTGGTCGCGCCGCGCGCAGGAATACGAAACGAAGATCAATTCGGGTGATCTGGTATCAATCGCCGAAGTGACCCGCGATCTGTTCCGCGCCGACGATCAGCCTGAACAGAGCTATTCCGAACGGCAAATCTTTGAAGCGGCCTCATCGCGCTTGGCGCGTGAACTGGCGGCTATGGAAAAGACCGACGAACCGGCGGCGCTGCAAAAGATCCTCGCGATCCTGAACGAACATGCACCCAAGTATTACGAAACCGCACCCGTCGCCTGATCGGCTGTGCTATCGCAACAAACAAGGGGCCGCTTCCGCAAGGGGGCGGCCCTTTTGCTTGCCAAGTGGCAGCGGTGACCTATGATTCTAGCCCCACGGATCGCATCAGGGAGCCGGTTCTTATGACTATTCGGTTCAGTTGGCTGGGCCAGACCTTCGCCGCCATAGCCCTTATAGCCACGCTGCCGGCTTGTAGCACCCAAAGCGGGGCTGACAGCGCCGACGGGCAAAAATTGGCCGCGCTGGATATGTCGGGCGATGCACCAGACAAGATCGTACTATCTGGACCTGATCATCTGGTTATCAGCGAAGGTCCTAAGCTGACGATAGCCATTGATGGCAGCCCCCAGATTGCTGATCGTCTGCGCTTTACCTTAGCTGATGGGACTTTAAGCATCGCACGCAGCAAGGCGTGGCGGCGGGGCGAGGGGCTGACCATCAGGATTACCATGCCGCCGCCCACAGAACTGACTCTGGCTGGGCCCGGCACGATCGAAACCGCCACCATGGGGCGGGATGGCGCGATTATTATGGCCGGATCAGGGGAAATCCATACCGGCACGGTGTCTGGCAAGACAATCCACGTGACAATCGCGGGATCAGGCTTGCTGCAAAGCCGCGGCGCAATTGACGATCTAGAGATGAATTTGGCCGGATCTGGCACAGCCGACTTGGCTGCCTTGCGGGTTAATCGTGCCACGGTAACACTTGCTGGATCAGGTAGCGCCGATCTGAACGCAGACAATCAGGTTTCAGCCCAAATTGTCGATACTGGCATTGTCCGGGTAAAGGGACGCGCCGCCTGCACGGCCGTCACAATGGGCACAGGGAAACTGATTTGCGAAAGTGGCCCGACGCAAGCAACCAGTTCTGAAGCGCAATAGCCTTACGCTGCGGCGCGGCGCAGGCGGTCATTGATCGCGGCCCCAATCCCGCTATCGGGCACCGGTGCCACGGCCACACGGGGCAGCGCAGCCGCGGCGGCTTGATGCAGACAGGCATAGAGACGCGCGGCTGCCTCGGCCAGATCGCCTGTGGCGGATAGGCTTACCGTCCCAGCAACGGAGCCAAAGCCGATCAGGAATTCATCGGAGTCCGCCGCCATGGCATTGAGCCGCACTGGTTTACCGGGAGCATAGTGGCTGGCCAACTGGCCCGGTGCCTCAATCTGACCGCTGGCCGCCTCCATCGCCGGATCTTCTCCCAAGACCGCCGCAATAGGCTCTGCGCTGATCGGGCCGGGGCGCAGCAAGGCCCAGCCCGATGCGCGCAGGGCGACTATCGTCGATTCCAAACCCATCGCGCTGGCCCCGCCATCCAAAATGAGGCCCGCTGCGCTGCCCAAACTGGCCGCGACATGGGCGGCGCTGGTTGGGCTAACCCCGCCGCTGCGATTGGCCGAAGGCGCCGCCAGCGGCAGACCGCATTCTGCCAGAACCGCCTGCATCACCGGATGGGCCGGACAGCGCAATGCCACCGTGGGCAGGCCAGCCGTAACCGCAGGGGCCAACCCCGCTTCGGGACGCAAAGGCAAGACTAAGGTCAAGGGCCCTGGCCAAAAAGCGGCCGCCAATTTCCGCGCGCGATCATCAAATAGGGCCAGGGTTTCGGCCAGGGCCAACGATGGCACATGGACAATCAGCGGGTTAAAGTCTGGCCGCCCCTTTGCGCGATAGATTGCCGCCACCGCTGATTCGCGATCGGCGCGGGCGGCCAGCCCATAGACCGTTTCCGTGGGCAGCGCGACCAGCCCACCGGCGCGCAGAAGCGCTGCCGCTTCGGCGCAGGCGGTTGCGTTAACCACGCGGATATTCGCTGCACTCTTGTCGCTCATGCCTCTGCGCTATAGGCAGGCAACCGCCTTGCCAAGGAAAAGCGCACGGCCCCAGACAAGAGCAGGACAGCATGGCCTATACACCGCCTACCGATGAACAGGTTTTTGCCCTTCAAATCAGCGCCGGAATCGCTGAACTGGCCGCACACCCCCGCTTTGCCACCGCCAGTCCGGATATGGTTACCGCGATCGTTGACGGTATCGGCCAATTCGCCGCCGGCACCTTTGCCCCGCTGTCGCGCCTGGGTGATACCCAAGGCGCAAAGCTGATCGATGGCGTGGTAACCCTGCCCCAAGGCTATGCCGAAGCCTATCAAGCCTATGTCGCGCAGGGCTGGAACGCGGTTGCTGCCCCCGAAGCGTTCGGCGGACAGGGCCTGCCCTTCAGTCTTGCGGTCAATGTGCTGGAAAATCTTGGCGCGGCGGATATGGCCTTTACCCTGTTGCCGATGCTGACCGTGGGCGCGATTGAAGCGATCGAGAAACACGGCAGCCCGGCACAACAGGCGATGTATTTGGCCAAGCTGGTCAGCGGCGAATGGCCCGGCACCATGAACCTGACCGAGCCGCAAGCCGGATCAGACGTGGGGGCCCTGCGGACCACAGCCACCCCGATTACATCGGGCGAGCACGCTGGTAAGTGGCACATCAAGGGAACCAAAATCTATATCACCTGGGGTGAGCATGAATTGGCCGAGAATATCGTCCATCTGGTTCTGGCCCGCACCCCCGACGCCCCGGCCGGTTCACGCGGGATCAGTCTGTTCATTGTGCCGCGCTATCATGTCGAGGCTGATGGCACACTTGGGGCCAAGAACGATGTCAAAGCCATCAGCCTTGAACACAAGCTGGGCATTCACGCATCACCCACCTGTGTCATGAGCTATGGCGATAATGATGCCTGTATCGGCGAACTGATTGGGGCTGAGAACGAAGGCCTGAAATGCATGTTCACCATGATGAATTCGGCCCGCATCAATGTGGGGGCACAAGGGGTGCAGGTGGCGGAAGCCGCTTGGCAAAAAGCCCGCAGCTATGCCGTAGAGCGGGTGCAATCACCCCGCGCCGGATCAGCCGACAAGCGCCCGGTTGCCATTATCGAACACCCCGATGTGCGGCGGATGTTGCTGCGTATGCGCAGCCTGACCGAAGCGGCACGCGCCTTGCTCTATTATACCTGCGGTCAGGTTGATCGCGGCACCTTGGGGGATGGTGCCGCTGCTGCGCGCGCCGATCTGCTGGTACCGCTCACCAAATCATGGTGCACCGATCTGGGGATTGAAGTCGCCAGCTTGGGCGTTCAAGTCCACGGCGGCATGGGCTTTGTCGAAGAAACCGGCGCTGCGCAATTTTATCGCGATGCCCGCATCACGCCGATTTATGAAGGAACCAACGGCATTCAGGCCGCCGATCTGGTGACGCGTAAGCTGGGCATGGATAAGGGCGCCAGCCTTGCCGCGCTGATGGCCGAGATTCAGCGCGATGCCGCTGGCGAACCCGCGCTGGCCGCACTTTCTGCCGATTGCACCGCCATTGCAACCTGGATGCTAAACGATGCCAGTCTTGATGATCGTTTGGCCGGAAGCGTCGCCTATCAAACCATGTGCGCCACCGCAGTCGCCGCTTGGCAATTGCTCCGCCAAGCCCGCGCGGCTGTTGCGCAAGGCGGGGCGTTGGCCAAGACCAAGCCGGTGGTGGCCCGCTATGTTCTGGATCATGTGGTCACCGAAGCGATTGGCCTAAAGGCCTCTGCTGCGGCTGGAGCAGGCATCTTGTATAGCCTCAGCGCCGCAGAGCTGACAGGATGAACGAGAGCGCCGCACCCTTGCTTGCCCGCATTGCCGCGGCCCTGGAACGGCTCGCTCCGTCCCCCGCCGCCCAGACCGATTGGCTGGTCCACCCCGCCTATGTCTGGACCGGCAGCCATGCCCGCGCCGTGCCAAGCCTGATTGCGCCGCCGCTCGATTTGCTGCGCGGGGTCGATCAGCAGAAAGACAGCGTGGTGCGCAATATCGCCCGCCTCGCCAAAGGTCAGGCGGCGCATGATATGCTGCTGTGGGGCGCGCGCGGCATGGGCAAATCGGCTCTGCTGCGATCGGGCATGGTTGCGGCCCAAGCGGCATGCCCGGGGGCAATCGCCTTGGTCCAAGTGGCCCCGGATGCGCTCAATGGCCTGTCCACCCTGTTTGCCGAACTGGGCCAACAGGCACGCCAGTTTCTGGTCTATATCGATGATCTGGGTTTTGAAGAAGGCGACAGCACCGGCCCGCGACAATTGCGATCATGGCTGGAAGGCGGGGTAGAAGCCCGCCCTGCCAATGTCCGCTTGGCCGTCACCGCCAACCGCCGGGCGATTGTTTCCCGTCACATGAGCGAGCAAGACGATCCGATTAACCCCCGCGATGTGGTGGATGATCGGCTAGCCTTGGCCGATCGCTTTGGCCTGTCGATTGGCTTTCATGCCTGTGATCAGGATGACTATTTGGCGATCATCCAAGGCTATGCCGCGCAATATGGCCTGCCATTTGATGCCAGCGATGCTCTGGAATGGTCCCGCCGCCGGGGTGCGCGCTCAGGCCGGGTGGCTTGGCACTATATCACTGAACTGGCAGGCCGCGCGGGACGCCAGCTCTAACGATCGCGCGCCATCATCTGTTCGAACTTACGGCGAAACTCTGCCTCGTTCGCGCCATTGATCGAATCGAGCTTGGGCAAGTGGCCAGTGACCACAGGTTTCACCCCCGGTGATGGCGGCGCACCGGGCACGATGACCCGCCAGACAATCCCTGCCGTATCATCGGTTACCAAGAGGCCGCCGGTACGATCAAAAGCCACCCAAGCCGGACGGCCATGGACATGGCCTTTGTCTTTCAAGAAACCGGTCAGCACGGGCACGGGCATGCCCTGCGGATTGCCGTTGGCATCAAAGCGGATGAACACCACATCATAGCCTGATGGCGGCTTACGGTTCCATGATCCGTGCCGCGCCACAAAGGCTCCGCTGACGAATTGCGGCCCCAAGCGGCTGCCCGCCGGAGCAAAGCGCATGCCGAGCGACGAGGCGTGCGCCCCCATGCCATATTCGGGCCTGCGGATATATTCGTTGAGATAGATTGGCATGGGCGCATTCACGCGCTCATCCAGCACCTTTTGCCAGTAATACCACGGCCAGCCATATTGCGCGCCAATCGGCACATTGGTGAGATAATCAGGCACCAGATCGGGGCCCAACATATCGCGCTCTACCACGGTGGACCACAATTCGCCGGTCGCCGGGTTCCAATCAAGCCCATTGGGGTTGCGCATGCCGCTGGCGAACTGACGGGTACGAAGCGTGGCCAGATCAATCTGCCAAATCGCTGCGCGGCCCTTTTCCTGTTCAATCCCATCTTCTGCAATATTGCTGGCCGAACCGACCGCGACATAAAGCTGCTTGCCGTCAGGGCTGAGCAACAGGTTGCGCATCCAGTGGTTGCCCGCCGGCGGCAGATCCATCAACTTTTTGGGTTTGGCGGTGATCGTTGTTTGCCCGGGGGTATAGGCAAAGGCCAAGACCGCATCATGATTGGCGACATAAAGCGTATCATCACCCCAAGCGAGGCCAGAGGGCGAATCGAGCCCAGCTTGGCGCAGGGTAAAGCGCTGCTCGGCCACCCCATCGCCATTGCCATCACGCAGCAAAATCAGCGTATTGGGTGATGTGCCCCCCGCGCCGGCCTGTTTGTAAAGCTGGTGCTTAACTTTGGCCATAACCACATTGCCCTGCACCCGATCACCGGGATGATCGGCCTCGGCCACCACGATATCGCCATTGGGCAGGGCCAGCATCACCCGCGGATGGTCTAGCCCCGTGGCAAAGCGATTAACCCGCATACCGCGGGCCGCTTGTGGCGCTTCATCCGCTGCCCAGCCGATTACGCTGGGGATCGCCACGCTGGGAACCTGCTGCACCGCGGGATCGGCCAAAGTAATATCTTTACCCTCGGTCGCGCTCAGCGGTTTATCAGAACTGCGCCCGTGGGTAGCATATAGCCACAGCCCCACGAACAAGAGGATGATCAGGACGAGGCCGGCGAACAGCTTGCGAAGGATCTGCATGGAGTCCGAATAGGCTTTGCGCGGGCTGGCGGCAACAGCCGTGTGATCAAACGGGCGCGCCACCGAAAATCTTGCCTTGCTTTGAAAGATTGAAGCTTGCGCCACTTTCCGGCAGGAAGCGCGGATCATGACCACACCCTCCTTTCCCGCCACCCGGCTTCGCCGCTCTCGCACCACCCCATGGAGCCGTGCGCTGCATCGCGAAACGGTGCTGACCAGCGCTGATTTGATCTGGCCGCTGTTTGTCACGGATGGGCAGGGGGTTGAGCAGCCGATTGCCTCATTGCCCGGTGTTTCGCGCTGGTCGGTGGATCTGATCGCCGCGCGGGCGCGTGAGGCAGTGGCGCTGGGCATCCCTTGCCTTGCGCTGTTCCCCAACACCCAGCCAGATCGGCGTGATCCGCTGGGGCGTGAGGCACTGAACCCTGACAATCTGATGTGCCGCGCCATTCGCGCCATTCGGGATGCCTGCGGCGATGCGATCGGGGTGCTGACCGATGTCGCGCTCGATCCCTATACCAGCCACGGGCAGGACGGCCTGATCGACGATGCCGGCTATGTGCGCAATGATGCCACGGTTGAGGCGCTTGTCGGCCAAAGCCTGAATCAGGCCGCCGCCGGAGCCGATATTATCGCCCCGTCCGATATGATGGACGGCCGCATCGCTGCGATCCGCGCGGCACTGGAATCGGGCGGCCACGCCAATGTCCAAATCATGAGCTATGCCGCCAAATATGCCTCGGCCTTCTATGGCCCGTTCCGCGACGCCGTGGGATCAAGCGGGCTGCTGAAGGGGGATAAGAAAACCTATCAGATGGATCCGGCCAACAGCGAAGAAGCCCTGCGCGAAGTGGCGATGGATCTGGCTGAAGGCGCAGACAGCGTGATGGTGAAGCCGGGCCTGCCCTATCTGGATATTGTCCGGCTAGTGAAAGAGCGGTTTGAAGTGCCGGTCTTTGCCTATCAAGTATCGGGCGAATACGCGATGATTGAGGCCGCCGTGGCAGCCGGTGCGGGTGACCGCGATGCCTTGGTGCTGGAAACCTTGTTGGCTTTCAAACGCGCAGGCTGTTCCGGGGTTCTCACCTATCATGCAGCGCACGCGGCGCGGCTGCTTAATGGCTGAATTCCGTCTCCAGACGGAAAGGTTGATCCTGCGATCTTGGCGTGAGGAGGATCTTGAATCCTTTGCCGCGATTTGCGCCGATCCACTGGTTATGGCCACGCTGGGCCCGGTTATGAATAGGGATGAAACCCGCGCCCTGGTTGCCCGTGAATGTGCGATTGAAGCCGAGCACGGCCACACCTTTTGGGTGGTTGAACGACGGGAAGACCAGCGACTTATCGGCAAGTGCGGGATCATTATCGGGCGCGACGGGCCCATCGCAGGTAGGCCCGAAATTGGCTGGCGGCTTGCCGCCGACTGCTGGGGACATGGCTATATCACCGAAGCGGCGCGTGGCTGTGTCGATTGGTTCTTTGCCCATTGTGACGCCGATTCGCTATGGGCTATTACCAGCACAGGCAACCAGCGCAGCCGCGCGGTTATGGATCGGCTGGGCATGATCCTGCGACCAGAACTGGAATTTTATCACCCGCGTCTTGCCCCGGAATCGCCGTTGCGCCGCCATGTTGTCTATGAATTGCCGCGCCAAGCAAAAGACTGATAGGACCTCTGCCATGCCTCCCTCTCGTCCCAACGTAACCATCGCCCCGTTCAACGGCAAATGGCCGCGTATCCATGATAGCGCGTGGATCGCACCCGGCTGCCGGATCATTGGTGATGTTACTATCGGGGCTGATTCCTCGGTCTGGTACAATTGCGTGATCCGCGGCGATGCCAATCGGATCGTGATCGGTGAGCGGTCCAATATTCAGGATGGCTCGGTGATCCACTGCGAAAGCCCCTCGCCCAAGCGCCCCGATGGCATTCCAACGCTTATCGGCAATGATGTCCTGATCGGCCATATGGCCATGGTGCATGGCACGGTTTTGGAAGACCGCAGCTTTGTGGGCATCGGCGCTATCACTATGGATGGCTGTTATTTGGAAGCGGAAGCCATGCTGGCCGCGGGTGCCATGCTGACATCGGGCAAGCGCATCCCATCCCGCCAGCTATGGAGTGGCCGCCCCGCCCAGTTGATGCGCGAATTGAACGATGCCCAAGTGGCCGACATGCAAGCAGGCGTTCAAGGCTATGTCTTGAATGCCCGCTATCATGCCGCGGCCTTGGCGGATGCCGGGCATGGCGCGGGCCAAGGTTGATCTGCCCCAAGCCACTGCGTTGCGCGCGCTGATTGATGGCGAAGGCCGCTTGGCCGTGCGCGTCACACCGGGCGCCCGGCAAGAGCTGGTGGACATTGCCGAGGGCCGCGTGCAGGTGAAAGTGCGCGCCAAACCGGAAGACGGCAAGGCCACCGATGCCGTGCGTGATCTGCTGGCCAAGGCGCTGGACATCGCCCCATCGCGATTGGAACTGCTGCGCGGCGCAACATCGCGTGACAAGCTGTTCCGGGTGGATGGTTAGAAAATCAGCGCCCCATGCCCCGGGCCATTTGATCCAAAACCCGGCTCATTTCCTTAGCGAGTGGGGGATCACTCTCTCCTAGCACTCCGTCAATCGCGCAGGTCATGGCATCGGCCCATTGGTCAGCCAGTTGCTGGGTGATGGTGAAGGGTTTGTGCACCGACATCATGCAGCGCCCCGGATTGGCTTCAAACCAATCGCGCGGGCCGCCAGACCAGCCCATCAAAAACTGCGCCAAGGCCCCACGCATATGGCTGAGATCGGGCGCATGAATCGCGCGCAGTTCCGCATAGGCGGGATCGCTGTCCATCAGGTCGTAAAACCGTTCGGAAATCTGCTCCAGCACAGGCAGGCCGCCCAGCCGCTCATAGGGTGTGGTCGGCCGGGGTTTATCCATCGTATCCAATTCAGCCTCTGGTACTGCTTCCGCGAAGGTGGAAAAACACGACTACCGGTCTGATCCTTATGGCGAATTGACCGCGATCAATCCTCGGTTTCTTGCGACTTTGCCTTGTCCTTTGGTGCGGCCGCCTTGCGCTTCACCAGCTTGGGCGGGGCTGGGGTCAGTTCAAAGGCAAGGGCATCGTCCTTGACCGCCACTTGCACTTCGCCGCCGTGGGCCAATTTGCCGAACAGGAGCTCTTCAGCCAGGGGCTGTTTGACCTTATCCTGAATCAGGCGGGCCATCGGCCGGGCACCATAGAGCTTGTCATAGCCTCGTTTGCCCAGCCATGCCCGCGCATCGCCATCAAACTGGATATGGACGTTCTGTTCGGTCAATTGCAGTTCCAACTGCAGGATGAACTTATCAACCACCCGGCTGATAACCTCGGTCGGCAGATAGGCGAAGGGCACGATAGCATCCAGCCGGTTGCGGAATTCCGGGCTGAACATGCGCTTCACCGCTTCATCACCGGCATCAGCCTTGGACACATCGCCAAAGCCGATCCCCTGCTTGGCCATATCAGACGCGCCAGCATTGGTGGTCATGATCAGCACGACATTGCGGAAGTCCACGGTCTTGCCGTGGTGATCGGTCAGGCGGCCATTATCCATGACCTGCAACAGGATGTTGAACAGATCGGGGTGGGCCTTTTCAATTTCATCAAGCAACAGCACGCAGTGCGGTTGCTGATCAATGGCATCGGTCAGCAGGCCGCCCTGATCAAAGCCGACATAGCCCGGCGGCGCACCGATCAGACGCGAGATCGAATGGCGCTCCATATATTCCGACATATCAAAGCGCACCAAGGGGATGCCCATGATGTCTGACAGGCGGCGGGCGACCTCGGTCTTGCCGACCCCGGTTGGGCCGGAGAACAGGAACGAGCCGATTGGCTTATCCGCATCGCGCAAGCCCGCGCGCGATAGCTTCATGGCGGTGGACAAGACGGCAATTGCCTTGTCTTGGCCAAAGACCACGCGCTTCAGATCGCGGTCCAGGTGTTCCAGAACCTTTTTATCATCGCTCGATACCGATTTGGGTGGGATGCGCGCCATGGTGGCGATCACCGCTTCGATCTCGCGCGCGGTGATGGTTTTCTTGCGGCGGCTGGGTGGCAGCAACATTTGCATGGCCCCCACTTCGTCGATCACATCAATTGCCTTATCGGGCAGCTTGCGATCATTGATATAGCGGGCGGACAGCTCCACCGCGGTCTTGATCGCATCGGGGGTATATTTGACCTTGTGATGGTCTTCAAACACCTGCCGCAGACCCTTCAGAATCTTGATTGTATCGGGGATCGAGGGTTCGTTGACATCAATCTTCTGAAACCGGCGGAGCAAGGCGCGGTCTTTTTCAAAGTGATTGCGGAATTCTTTGTAGGTGGTTGATCCGATACAGCGGATCATGCCGCCTGACAGCGCCGGCTTAAGCAGATTAGAGGCGTCCATTGCCCCGCCACTGGTCGCCCCTGCGCCGATCACCGTATGAATTTCGTCGATGAACAGAATGGCGTGCGGCATCTTTTCCAGTTCGGAAACCACCTGCTTTAGCCGTTCTTCAAAATCGCCGCGATAACGCGTGCCGGCCAGCAGCGCGCCCATATCAAGCGAATAGATGACCGCCTCAAACAGCACTTCGGGCACATCGCCTTCGATAATCTTGCGCGCCAGCCCTTCAGCGATCGCCGTTTTGCCCACGCCCGGATCCCCCACATAAAGTGGGTTGTTCTTAGACCGGCGGCAGAGGATCTGGATCGTCCGGTCCACCTCTGGCCCACGACCGATCAGCGGATCAACTTTGCCGTTCTTGGCCTTTTCATTCAGATTGACGCAGAACTGATCGAGCGCTGAATCTTTCTTGCTGCCCTTGGCATCAGCCTTGTCTTCTTGCTGCGCGGCATGGGGCGCATCATCCGCGCCCTTGGGAGCACGGTCTTCCACCCGCTTGCCGCCCTTACCAATGCCGTGGCTGATAAAGCTGACCGCATCGAGCCGGCTCATGTCCTGCTGCTGCAAGAAATAGACGGCATAGCTATCGCGTTCAGAAAACAGCGCGACCAGCACATTGGCGCCGGTAACCGTATCCTTGCCCGATGATTGCACGTGCAGAATAGCCCGCTGGATCACCCGCTGAAAACCGGCGGTGGGGGCAGGATCACCCTTTTCGCTGGTTTTGAGCGATTGGTATTCCTGATCAAGATATTGCTTCACCACGTCGGTCAGTTCCGCCAGATCAACCCCGCAGGCAGCCATGACCTGCGCCGCGTCGGGATCCTCGATAAGGGCCAGCAGCAGATGCTCAAGCGTGGCATATTCGTGGCTGCGCTCGGCCGCATTGGTCAGGGCATTGTGCAACGTCTTTTCGAGGCTCTGCGCAAAACTCGGCATTTCAAGGTCTTTCCTTGGTCCCGCTGGATCGGGAGAGAGAATGGGTCGGGGCGATCAAACCGCCCAGTCTGCATGCTAGATGGGGACGTCTGCATGCTAGATAGGAACGCTTGCCCGCACCGCTAGGGGGAAGGGCGCGGCGACGGTCCATCAATCGGCTTTCGGCTTAAAAAAGGCCTCAGCCGCCAGACGGTGCGCCTCTGCTTTGTTCCTGTGGGCCTTTACGCGGGCGATTTCGTCTTCAAGCAGGGCCACGCGCAGATCAAGCTCCGCACGCGAATAGGAATCAAGCGCTTCCTTCGCGAGCACGCTGGCCGCATCGCTGCGGCGGATCGGACGGTCATCATCATCCATTGCCCATAGCTTCGGATTCGTTGCGGTCTGAGTCAACCACCTGCTATGATGGTTCCCCGATGTCGTGCCGATTTTATCATGCCTATCACCATAAAGGGTAACGCCAAACCATGATCGCTTTGCCCCCTTCCATGATCGCGATGGGCTTCGCCGCCCCAGGTCGGCCAGAGGTGCTTCAGCCTGTAACCCTTCCCGTGCCGCAGCCGGGCGTGGGCGAAGTGCTGGTCAAGGTGGCATTTGCCGGAGTGAATCGGCCAGATGTCGCCCAACGGCAAGGCTATTACCCGCCGCCACCCGGCGCATCCCCCATTCCGGGGCTGGAAATTGCCGGGCAGGTGGTGGCCATGGGTCCTATTGGCGATGGCCCTAATAGCGATCACAGGGCCCTGATTGGCCGCTTTGTTTGCGCGCTGGTTTCTGGTGGCGGCTATGCCGAATATTGTCTGGCTAAGATCGGTCATTGTTTTGCCCTACCGCCGGGACTGCCGGTGGATCAGGCGGCTGCCCTGCCCGAAACCCTGCTGACCGTCTGGCACAATGTGTTTGAACGCGGACAGGCCAAGGCTGGCGAAACCATCTTGGTCCATGGCGGCACCAGTGGGATCGGCACTATGGCGATCATGCTCGCGAAATTGTCTGGCCTCAGGGTCATCACCACGTGCGGCAGCGCGGAAAAATGCGCCGCGGCGCTGGCGATCGGAGCCGATTTCGCACTGGATTACCGCAAGCAAGACTTTGTCGCCGAAGTAGCGCAGATCACTGACGGCAAAGGGGTGGAACTGGTGCTCGATATGGTTTCGGGGGACTATGTCGCGCGCAATATGCGCTGCTTGGCCGAAGATGGCCGCCATGTAACCATTGCCGTGCAGGGCGGAGCCAAAGCCGAAATTAACATGGCAGTGGTGATGATGCGTCGTTTAACCCTGAGCGGATCAACCCTGCGCCCGCGTTCGGATGGCTTCAAAACACGATTGGTGGCCGATGCCACCGCCCATGTCTGGCCTTGGGTTGAAAAGGGCTTGCTGCGTCCGGTGATGGACCGCAGCTATGCGCTTTGCGATGCCGCGGCGGCCCATGCCCGAATGGAAGCGGGCGCGCATGTGGGTAAGATCGTACTGAAGATGTAACCATCGGTCATGACCGATCGGTAATTGTCGCCTTGCTTTAGGGCGCGGGGCCAATAGACACTGATAGACTCTATTGCCTTGCCGAAAGGGCTTCACTGGCCTACACGGGGCGGTGAAAGGCCGCTCCGCGAAGGGGCGGCCCTATTATTTTCGCCGGAGAAAAACCGTGACCCAACCCACCCCGCTGATGCCCCATGCGACGGCATCGTGGCTTGTTGATACCACCGCCCTGTCCTTTGAACAAATTGCAGATTTCTGCGGCCTGCATATCCTTGAAGTGCAGGCAATGGCTGATGATTTGGCTTCCAGCAAATATACCGGCCGCGATCCGGTGCGCGCTGGCGAACTGACCATGGCTGAAATTGAAAAGGGTCAGGACGATCCCAGCTATGTGCTGAAAATGCAAAAGGCGCCGGTTACCGTCAGCCGCACCAAGGGTGCGCGCTATACCCCGGTGTCCAAGCGCCAAGACAAGCCCGATGGCATTGCTTGGGTTCTGCGCAACCACCCCGAAATTTCGGATGCCCAGATCGGCAAGCTGATCGGCACTACCCGCACCACGATCACCGCCATCCGCGAGCGGTCGCACTGGAACATCGCCAACATTCAGCCCAAGGACCCCGTCACCTTGGGTCTGTGCTCGCAGCGCGAACTTGACGCCATCGTCGCCCGCGCTGCCCGCAAGGCAGGCGTTACCGAACAGGCTGATGATCGTCTGGGTGATGATCGTCTGGCCCTGCTCGAAGAACTGCGCGCCGAACGCGATGCCGCGGGCAAGGCGGCGGGCGAAGCCGCACAAGAAGCCGAAGCCGCCGCATGGCTCGAAGCCAAGCGCGCTGCCGAAGC
>JBEGLE010000097.1:0-5253 GCA_041183725.1 Pseudomonadota bacterium
CTGCAGCCTGAAAAGTCGCTTGATCCCGGTTCGCGCAAGTCGGATTCGCTCCGCTTTGCCGCCAAGGCTGATCTGGGCAGTACGGGCAGCATTCAGTACATCTTCGATTGGACAAAGAACGCTGGTTCGCCAAGCGCATTCCAGCTGACCAACACGGGTGACGGTGTGGCGCGTTCCATGAACGTAAATGGCCAGCCTTTGGTCGTGACCCAGGTCGCGCCGGTAACGCAGTATCTTGCGGCTGCAACCTTTGGACTGCCGGCTTGCCGCGCCTTGGCTGCGCCCAGCCGCGCCTATCGCAACCAAGTTTGCAACGACATCAGCAGCTACGCAACGGATAAAACGTGGGGCCACAACCTCCAGATCCAAAATGATTTTGACGGCTTCAAGATCAAGGATACGGCTGGCTATCGTCAGTGGGACAGCGTCAGCCGCAACGATCTAGACGGTATGGGTTCGTTCACCGGTCCAGCATTCTCGAACGCATCGCTGTTCAATGGAATGCCTGTGTCGCTGCTGCAATATATCCCGACCATTCCAGCTGCCTATCAGGCTGGCATTGCCGCTTCGCCGGTGCCAACGGTTACGCAGAACCTGTTCGACACCAGCAACCATCGTATCCACGAGCAGTTCAGCAACGAACTGGAAGTTTCGGGTTCCAGCAGCACGCTTGATTGGGTTGTTGGCGGCTTCTATTTCTGGGAAAAGGGTTCGGAAGCCAATCCGCAGAACAGCGGTTTTGTTCTCGACACCAACAGCATTTTCACCGCCAATTTCGGCCCGCTGGGCCCCGGTTTTGTTGCGGCAAACCCTGCACGCTATCGTTTGGTTCAGACCCTTTCTTCGCTGAACTACACCGCACGGGCTGAAAGCAAGGCGCTCTACAGCCAGTTCACACTCTATCCCGGTGGCCGTAACAGCGGCCTTCGCTTGACTGCGGGTGGCCGTTACACATGGGATGATAAGAACATCCTCCGCACGCAGAATGGCGCAGCTCCGCTTGCCACGCCGCAAACCGGACAGGCCTCGTTCAGCAAGTTCACGTGGAACGCGATGCTGGGCTATGACATCGCCCAGGGCATTACCTCTTATGCCCGTGTCGCCACCGGTTATCGTTCGGGCGGTTTCAACGCTGGCGATGCGGTTGATGCTGGAACGACAACGATTCCGTCATTCAAGCCGGAAAGCGTGACATCATACGAAATCGGCCTGAAAACCGAATTGCTTGATCGTCACCTGCGTTTGAACTTTGCCGGTTATCACAACATCTACACCGATCTGGCAGTGAACATTCCCCTGACCAATGCTCCGGCCGGCACCTTTGCCTCGCGCGTTGGTAATGCGGGTAAGGTGAACTACACCGGTTTCGAAGCTGAAATGCAGGCGGTGTTGAGCGATAACTTCACTCTTGAAGGCAGCATTGGTTATGTTGACATCAAGTACAAGGAGTTCATGGCAGGCCAGTCGACAACGGCAGGGGCGGCACCGATCAACATCGCTTCGATCGTAACGCCGGGCTATACCTCGCCGCTGACCGCAAACCTGGCCCTCAATGCCAAGTTCCCGCTTAACAATGACGGAATGAAGCTGACGGGTCGGGTTGGCTTGACCCACGAAGATGGCAAGTACAGCTTCACCAGCTCGATTGCATCACCTTATAATGAAACGCTGAAGGGCGATAACCGTGATACGGTTGATGCCCAGATCTCTGTCGAAGACATCAGTATTGCTGGTGCCAAGGTGGATGTGCGCGCCTGGGGCAAGAACATCACCAACAGCCATGATTTCGTTCGTGGGGTTGACTTTGGTCAGCTTGGCTTTGCCGGTGGTTACTTTGCTGATCCGGCAACCTATGGCCTGACGATCGGCTTTAAGTACTAATAAACCTGCTTACTTAATTTGGGGTGGCGTATTGGTTTAACCGATACGCCACCTTTTTTTTGGCAGGCGGGAGACCCCGTTTGAATTTGCCAGTATGGCTTGATCAGGCACCAAATCCGCAAGGCACCATCTTTAGCGATGGCAGATCATGAAAACGCAGTTCTCCGAAAAGGGGGCAGTGGTTCGCCAGCCAATATACCGCAACAGCATGGCCTTGCGCCGGGCCCAGCTTGCTAAGCGCAAATGGCTTTCTCTAGCAATGGAACAAAAAATGCGCTTAGTTTGCTCTGTGCAATTGCTGATCCCGGCCCATTCACGGGCTGGCGCGCTTACTGTTTGACGGAACTGTATCATGGACCAACCCCTCAGAATTCTCGTCCAGCACATCTGGCCAGATCCTGCCTCTGACACCTTGATCGGTGAGGGTATGCGTGTGGTCTATGAAGGTCAGGAACAACTGATGCGGCGGGTGATCGGCGATGATGTCGAAATTGTGCAGTCGTTCAACCCCAGTTCCGCCTACTATTCCAATTGCGCTTCGATGGAAGCCTATAACAATGTTGGCATGTTGGAAGGTTTACGCCGGGCCGATGCTGAACATTTCGATGTGGCCCTGATCACCTGTGGTAACGATCCAGCGGTAGAGGCTGCGCGCGATTTGCTACGCACGCCAGTGGTCAGCGCCACCGAGAGCGCGATGCATATTGCCTGTCTGTTAGGGCGCAAATTTGGCTGCGTTACCTTTGACGAAGAATCGGCCATTCTCGTCGAACGCAACATTCGCGCCTTCGGTATGGAACAGCGCGCCCTATCGCATCGTCCAGCGCGTTCGGCAGGTTTCTATGAAGGGTGCCAGCGTTGGTTTGAAGATGCCGATTATCTTCATAGTGTCGTGGTTCCTCAATTCGAGATAGCGGCGCGGTCACTGATCGCTGATGGAGCAGATGTTATTATTGGCGCTTGCGGCAATTTTGCTGCCTTGCCCTATCATGGCTATGTCAAAGTGAGCGGAACTGAAGTGCCGGTTCTGGATGCGGTTGCATCCGGTGCGCATATGGCGGGCATGATCGGTCGCCAGCATCGGGTGCAAGGCATTGCAACCAGCAAGCACCATGGTTTCAAAGGTGTTCCATCCGCTATTGCCGCGCAGGTTCTGGCGCCCTTTGCCCGGTTAAACGAAAAATGATCCTTTCGCATATCAGCCGTGCCTTGATACTTTGTCTTGGGATAACAGCAAGTTATGCCTTAAATGCAGATCCGGTTGCACCACTTGCAGCCACTTTGGCTCAGCCAGATTCGCTTGAATCTGCCTTCGCCGATTTCCACGCCGCCCAAGGCGATGCAGAGGCGATGATCCAGAGCCATCCGTTTTATCAAGATCCAGAAAATAGGGCAGGGGCTCAGGCATTTATTGCCGCGATCACACTGAAAGCAATCGAGAATGATCTTATCCTCGATCCCGACTATCCCTTTTTCCGGGTGCTTGATTTTCGTATTCGGGAAGGTGGCGATAATCCCGATCAGTCCTATTTTATGGCCCCTTTGCGCGGTGGTACGCGCTATAGAATCTGGGGGCGACGTGGCACTGAGAGGAGGCTGGACTTCCAGACCTATGCAGGCGCGCCCTATGCACCCGGCGGTGGTCGGATGGCCGGTTTTCTTGATTCTGAGAAATTGGTAACAGACAAAGAGGGTCGCTTCGAAGTGATTGTCTCACCGGATCCGGTTCCAGGTAATTGGCTGCCCAATCCCCCGGATGGGACACAGGTCCTTGTCCGGCAGGTGTTTAGTGACTGGGCGCATGAGCGGCCCGGAGATCTACATATAGACAAGATCGGCAACGAAGGCGCGCAGAAGCCGGCTGCCAATGCGGCCGATATGGCGGCACGGCTTCACGCTGCTGCGCAAGACTTGCGTGTTCATATCCGTCTGTGGCCGGAAACCGTGGCGAGAGGGCTCAGCCGCCTGCCGGCCAATACTATGGGGCAACCTTTTGATGCTGGGCCACTTGGCGGCGTGCCTGGTAGGTGGATGGCGAGGATCAATTTCGATCTAGAGCCTGATGAGGCTTTGGTAATCCGGACCTGGCCGATGCCGGGTAATTATCAAGGTATCCAACTTGCTGATCTTTGGTATTCCTCTCTGGAATATACCAATCGGCAAACCAGTTTGACAGGGGATCAAGCTGCTCTTGCACCTGATGGGACCTATTGGTTTGTGCTAAGTTCATCCGATCCCGGCTATGCCAATTGGCTAGATGCGATGGGCCGGCACAGAGGCGTGGCTTTGCTGCGGTTTGACGGAATGAATGGCCGCCCCTTTTATCGTGAGCGCTTTCCTATGGCGACCAAAGTTAAGATCAAAGATCTTTCGACTATCTTGCCTGCGGGAACTCCAAAAGTCAGCCTAGCGCAACGCAGTGCAGCTATTGCCTTGCGCAGAAGGCATATTCAGGAGCGTCTGGGGCGCTAGGTGGCAGCGCCTCTTTCGTTGCAATTCCCCATTTATTATCCGCATTGAATTATAAATTTAGAATATCATGCGGGTAATGCGTTGTGAAATGCCATTGCATTTACGCAAATATCATCCTGATTTGATTTTTGTCAATGTCTCGTGCGTACCGCTCTCGCAAGCCTCGTCTTATCAATTTCGTATCATACGAAAATTGCGGAGACGGAGATGGCAGGCACTGCTGACTATGGGCTTGGCCCTATGACATACCCGCGCGGATGGTTCATGATCGCGGTGGCAGAAGATATCGGCGATAAGCCGGTCCCTTTGCATTTCTTTGGCAGGGATTTTGTCGCCTATCGCGGGGAAAGTGGCCGGGTCTATCTGGTTGATGCCTATTGCCCGCATATGCGGGTTCATCTTGCGCGCAATACAACCTCTTACATCGTGCGCGATGGCGAACAAATTCAGGGTGAGGCGATCCGCTGTCCGGGCCATGGCTGGCGTTTCGATGCGCAGGGGCAATGTGATGATATCCCCTATTCCACCCACGGGATTCCCAAAGCCGCCTGTATCAAGACCTTCCCGGTTATCGAGAAAGCGGGTTGCATCTGGATGTGGCATGATGCGGAAGGTGGCGCGCCCGATTTTGATCTGCCCGCCTTTGCCGAATGGGACAAAGAGGATGAAGGTTGGGTGCGTTGGCGGCTTGACCATCTCGGCACACTACCGGTTCACCCCCAAGAAATTCTCGATAACATGGCCGATCTGGCGCATTTTATTCCCGTCCACGGCAGCCGCGATATTCGTTACTTCGAGAACGAGTATCGGGACCATGTCATGATCCAGCGCTTTGGCGCGGGGCACCGCACACTGGTTTCGGGATCAGATGACGTTCTGATCAATGATACTTGGTATACT
>JBEGLE010000098.1:0-5144 GCA_041183725.1 Pseudomonadota bacterium
CTTGGCAGGAGCCTTCTTCGCGGTGGCCTTCTTGGCAGGAGCAGCGGCAACAGCGCCCTCTTCCGCTTCGATCGCGGCCTGAAGCTCTTCCTTGGTCACGGTCTTTTCGGAGACTTCGGCCTTGTCGAACAGGAAGTCGACAACTTTGTCTTCATAGAGCGGTGCGCGCAGCTGGGCAGCGGCGAGCGGTTCGTTCTGGATGTATTCAACGAAACGCTGGCGGTCTTCAGGGCGGTACTGCTGCACAGCCTGCTGGACCAGCATGTTCATTTCTTGGCTGGTCACCTCAACGCCATTTGCCTGGCCGATTTCGGAGAGCAGCAGACCAAGGCGAACACGGCGCACGGCGATGGCGCGGTAGTCTTCCTTCTCGGCTTCGATTTCCTTGAGCGCAGCCTCGGGATCCTCTTCACCCTGCGTTTCCTGCAGCAGCTGGTTCCAGATCTGCTCGAACTCTGCCTCAACCATCGAGGGCGGCACGTCGAAATCGTGATCGGCGGCCAGCTTGTCGAGCAGCTGGCGCTTCATCTGGGTGCGGGTCAGGCCGGCAGTTTCCTGCTCCAGCTGGCCGCGCAGCAGACCTTGCAGCACTTCGAGGCTATCGAGACCCAGGGTCTTGGCGAAATCGTCGTCGAGCTTGGCTTCGCCCGGAACCTTCACGGCCTTTACGGTCACGTCGAAAGTGGCGTCCTTGCCCTTCAGGTTTGCGGCCTGATAGTCCTTGGGGAAGGTTACGGTGATGGTCTTCTCGTCGCCAGCCTTCACGCCGGTGAGCTGTTCTTCGAAACCGGGGATGAACTGGCCCGAGCCGATCACCAGCGCAGCGTCTTCAGCCTTGCCGCCTTCGAACTCAACGCCATCAAGCTTGCCGACGAAATCGATGATCAGCTGATCGCCGTCTTCGGCCTTCTTGCCCTTCTTGGCATCCGTGAAGTTCTTGGCGCCAGCCGCGATACGCAGCACGGCTTCTTCAACTTCAGCATCAGCAACGGGCACCACCAGCTTATCCAGCTTCAGGCCATCAAGGCTGGGGGCGGTGATATTGGGGAGCACTTCCAAAGCAACGGTCAGCTCGGCATCCTTGCCTTCAGCATAGCCTTCACCCAGCGAAACGTCGGGCTGGGTGGCAGGGCGCAGCTTGTTGTCTGCAACCAGCTTGTCCATCGCTTCGCGAATCGCGGTGTTCAGGGCTTCTTGATGCAGGGCCGGGCCGTGCATCTTCTTCACCAGATTGGCAGGAACCTTGCCCGGACGGAAGCCCGGCATACGCACTTGCGGGGCGAGCTTGGTCACCTCGCCTGCAATACGGTCAGTGATCGCCTTAGCGGTGATCTTGATCGTGTAGGCCCGCTTCAGACCTTCGTTGCTCGTCTCGACAATTTGCATTTCAACCAAAACCTTCCAGAGTTCTGCTCACTGCTTCCTCGTCCCATCACGGATGGCACTGGTGCGGGCGAAGGGACTCGAACCCCCACATCTTGCGATACTGGAACCTAAATCCAGCGCGTCTACCAATTCCGCCACGCCCGCGTAGAAATCAAAGAAGCCAAATTTCAGGCGGTCGCCCTTAGTGGCTTGGGGCGCAAAGGGCAAGCGACTAGGGCGCAAGCTTTTCCAGCTATGCCCCCAACCCCATCGCCGCAAGCCAACCGAACCAGCTCGCCGATGGCCCTTTGCGCTGGTGCTGAGCCTCTGGGGCCGGGCATTCAAGGCAATAGGCCTGCATCCCCCTCACCCCAATAATGTGCTTCACCTGATCCAAGGCATGGCCCAGCGATGCCTGCTGGCGGCTGGCGAGCAGGGCGAACAGATCGCCTTCATCGGGCGGTGACGAATCCTCGTCTGATGACAAGCGTTCAAGCAAGGTCTGATAGGGGTTCTGGCTTTCCCCCAAATAGCGGGCGTGCCATTTGCCCTGCTCTAAGCCTGCCTGCTTGGCGGCATAGGCCAAGGCATCATCAAGGCTGCCAAATTGATCCACCAAGCCGATTTGCCGCGCAGTTCCGCCATCCCAGATACGCCCTTGGGCGATCTGATCCACCTGATCGGGCGTCTTGCCGCGCGCCTTGGCGACCAATCCAATAAAGCGTTGATAGCCATGTTCGATGGTTGATTGCAGTAGCGATTCGACTTGTGGGGTCAGGCCGCCGATCACATCAGGCTGCCCCGAAAGCGGCGTGGTTCGCACCCCGTCAGAGGTCACACCGTACTCCGCCAGCGCCTTTTCAAATGAATTGAGAATCGCAAAAATACCGATTGATCCAGTGATCGTCGCCGGTTCAGCAAAGACTTTGGTCGCTGGGGTTGAAACCCAATAGCCGCCGCTGGCCGCAACATTGGCCATCGATACCACCACCGGAATTCCGCGCGCCTTTTGTCGTTCAATCGCGGTGCGAATGCGTTCCGAAGCGGTTACCGAACCGCCCGGCGAATCGATCCGCACGACCAGAGCCTTAATGTCTTTGGTCTCTTTGCCATCGAGCAGATCAGCGATTCGGTCTCCGCCCGCCTTGCCCGGCCCGGCTTTGCCATCAACGATTTCGCCAGCAATGGTCACCACACCAATCGCCTTGCCCGGTGTAGGCGGCTCATGCGCGGCAAGATAGGCCTTGAAGGTGGAATGGGCAAAGCCACCGGGACGCGGATCAAGCGCATCCTCCCCCGCAATCACGGCTACCCGCTGACCAAAAGCGATCCGGTCTCCGATACGATCAACCAGCCCTGCCGCCTTGGCAGCCTGAGCGCCATCACCGCCTGCCGCCTTAAACCACCCAGCCGGATCCGTGGTAACCAGCGCCAAATTAGCCTGTGGCCGCGCCTTTTTGACATTAGACAGCCAAGATTCAAACAAGGCCCCGGTGACCGCCGTACGTGCCTCACGCGCAGGGTCAGACATGTCGTTGCGCAGATAGGGTTCAACAAATTCTTTGAAGGTGCCAACCCGATAGACATGCGGCGTGATTTTGAAGCGTTCCAAAAGTTTGGCGAAATAAAGGTGTGTTCCGCCCGGCCCCATAACAAAGGCCCCACCCATGGGATCGATCCACACTTCGCTGGAATGGGCTGCCAGCATCAGTCCGTCATCGGCATAGCCCAGCGACCACGTGAGCACCGGTTTCTTTGCCGCCCGCACCCGGTCCAGCGCCGCGCCGATTTCTTCCATGTGAACCAAGCCGCCGCCGGTGAAACGCGAAAGATCCAGCGCCACAGCTTTTACCGTATCGTCCTTGGCCGCCGTATCCAGCGCCTGCACCACATCACGCGCCCGATATTGCCGCACCGGCATATCGCCAGAGAGCAACGCGGCAAACGGATCGGCCTCTTCTGGCTCTTCCACCACACTGCCATTAAGCTTGAGCAACAAGGCCCCTTCGCGCACTTGCCCGGGGCTGGGCCGCGCCATCAACACAGCATAAAGCGCCACGAAGAACAGCAAAAGCAGCAGCAAGGCCAAAGCATCCTTGATGCCGACCAGCAAGTGCCAGAGTTTGCGTGCAAATATCATCGCCATTCTCCGTCTGATTTAGTCATGCATGATAGGCGGTCGTGGACATTTTGGCAAAGTGACTTGAGCCTGAGGCCAGAGCGGGGTAACGGGCTGTCTTCAATGACATCAATAGAACCACAACCAGCCTCTCGCTATCCTGCGGGCGGTGCGGCCTTCCCGCACCGGCACTTGCTGGGCATCGCCGGGCTGGCCCCACATGAGATCCATTTCCTGCTTGATGAAGCGGAACAATGGGTCGAATTAAACCGCCAGCCGCACAAGCGGGATAACCGCTTGCAGGGGCTGACAATCATCAATGCCTTCTTTGAAAACTCAACGCGCACCCTGCTGTCTTTCGAGATAGCCGGCAAACGTTTGGGGGCAGATGTGGTCAATATGGCTGTGGCCACGTCCAGCGTAAAGAAAGGCGAAACGCTGATCGATACGGCGCTGACGCTGAACGCCATGCGCGCCGATGCCATTGTTATTCGCCACGGCAGCTCTGGCGCGGTGCGACTGATCGCGGACAAGGTGGATTGCCCAGTGCTGAATGCCGGTGATGGCCAGCATGAACATCCTACCCAAGGTCTGCTTGATGCCCTGACCATCCGCCGTGCCATGCGCGAAAGGGGCGTGACCGAACCGTTCAATGGCCTGAAGGTTACGATCTGTGGCGATATTCTGCACAGCCGGGTGGCGCGATCGAATATCCATTGTCTGACCACGCTGGGGGCTGATGTGCGGGTTTGCGCCCCGCCCGCCCTGATGCCAGCGGATATTGAACAGTTGAAAGTCACAGCCTTTCACGATTTTGATGCCGCTTTGGACGGTGCCCAAGTGGTGATGATGCTGCGCCTGCAGAACGAACGGATGGAGGGCAGTTTTGTCCCATCTCCGGCTGAATATCGCCATCTTTATGGCCTGTCGCTGGAACGGCTGGCCCGCGCCGATGCCGATGCCTTGGTCATGCACCCCGGCCCAATGAACCGGGGTGTGGAAATTGATAGCAATGTTGCCGATCTGGCCGGTCGATCACTGATTACCGCCCAAGTCGAAATGGGTGTGGCCATGCGCATGGCCTGTCTGGACGTTCTGACCCGCCGCGGGCGCGGGATGGAGGGCTGGCAATGATCGACGTGCCGCTAACCATCACCAATGCCCTGCTGGTACTGCCCGAAGGCAAGCCAAGCAAAGGTGCTCTGCGCACCGAAGGTGATCGCATTATCGCCATTGGCCCCGATGTGACACCACAAAGTGGCGACCGCCTGTTTGATGCAGGCGGCCTGCTGGTAGCGCCCGGCTTGGTTGATCTGGGCGTTTTTGCCATCGACAAACCGGCCTTTCATTTCGGCGGAATCACCCGAGCAGCCTTGATGCCCGATCAAGGCCCGCCGCTTGATCATCCGGCGCGGGTGCGGTTTGCAGCACAGTCTGGCAAGCCCGGCTTGTGGGTTCATCCGCTGGCTGCCGCGACACGCGATCTTAAAGGCAGCGAACTGGCTGAACTGGCGCTGATGCGCGATGCAGGGGCGCGGGCAGTTAGCACCGGACGACGTTGGATTGCCGATTCAGGCACTATGCTGCGTCTGCTACGCTATTGCGCCATGCTTGATCTGGTTGTGGTTACCCATGCTGAAGATGGTGGACTGGTCGGCCC
>JBEGLE010000099.1:0-3185 GCA_041183725.1 Pseudomonadota bacterium
TGCCGGTGGGGGCCAAGGTCAGCAACCCAGCCCAAGCCAAAATACTGGCGCAACTGGCCCAAGGCGGTCCGCGTGCCTTTTACACTGGGGCCAATGCCGCAGCGATCGTCAAGCGGGTGACGACAGCCCCGCGCAATCCCGAACCGATGACCTTGGCCGATCTGGCCAGCTACCGCGCCAAAGACCGTACGCCGCTATGCGGCAGCTATCGCGGCTATCGGATCTGCGGCATGGGCCCGCCCAGCGCGGGGGCCACAACGGTTTATGCCATCCTTAAGCAGTTAGAGCGTTTTGACCTTACGGCGCTTGGCCCCGATTCCCCGGTTGCTTGGCATCTCATCGCCGAGTCCGAACGTTTGGCCTATGCTGATCGGGCGCGCTATCTGGCCGATAGCGACTTTGTTAGCGTGCCGATCAAGGGTCTGATGGATCCGGCCTACCTTGCCCAGCGCTCCGCGCTGATCGATCCGGGCAAAAGCATAGGCGTGGCCGGCGCCGGAACCCCGCCGGGGGCAGAAAAACTCGCCCGCGCCGATAGACCCGCCGGACCAGAACACGGCACTTCACACTTTGCCGTGATCGACCGGCGCGGCAATGCGGTGAGCTATACCGCAACGGTTGAAAGTGCCTTTGGCTCTGGCCTGATGGTGAACGGCTATTTCCTGAATAACGAGCTGACCGATTTCGATTTCGAACCCGAAAGCGAAGGCCGTCTTGCTGCCAATCGGGTTGAGGGCGGCAAGCGGCCGCGCAGTTCGATGGCACCCAGCCTCATCTTTGCCCCCGATGGCACGCTGCGTCTGGCCATTGGCGCGGCGGGCGGAGCGACGATCCCGGCGCAGGTGGCGAAAGCAGTGATCGGAGTGATCGACTGGCACCTTTCTGCGCAAGATGCCATTGCTTTGCCGGTGATCTTTGCCCCTGGCGGAACCACGGTATTTGTCGAAAAAGGCTCGTCCAACGAAGCCCTGATTCCGGCTCTGATCGCCCTGGGCCACAGCGATGTGCGCCTGCGCCCCTCAAGCTTTAAGGCCAATGCCGTGGAAGTGATTGACGGACACCTGCGCGGCGCGGCTGATCCCCGCAGCGAAGGCCGCGCCATCGCAGAGTGAGCCCCCTTGCTGACTGGCCCCCTTGCTGACTGGCCCCCTTGCTGACTGGCCCTTGCCGCTTTAGGCTGCCCGCAGACACGCCGCGTTAGACGGCCAGTAGAGAGGCTATCCTGTGCAGCTCAGCGATTTTGATACCTGCCCCAACCTGGTCGCGCTGTTCCTGTCGCGCGCGGATCGGCTGGGGGATAAGCCATTTCTGTGGGCCAAGCGCGGTGGTGCCTGGCAATCGCTTAGCTGGGCTGAGGCGGCCCGTCAGGTCTGTTTGGCGGCAGAGGCCCTGTGCGCCATGGGGCTGCAATCGGGCGAGCGGGTGGTAATCGTTTCGGAAAACCGACCCGAATGGTGCTTGGCCGATCTGGCGGTGATGGCGGCGGGCTTGGTTACCGTGCCCGCCTATACCACCAACACCGAACGCGATCATGCCCATGTGCTGGAAAATTCCGGCGCGGCGGCCGTGATCGTCTCTGATGCCAAATTGGCCAAGGCGCTGCTGCCCGCGGTAATGGGGGTCGATGGTCTGCGCCACTTGATCGCGATTGACAGCTTCAAACTGCCCCAACTGGGTCAGGCCAGAGCCCACGAATGGGCGGGCTTGCTCCAGGGTGATGCCGCAGCCGCACGGGCCAGTGTAGATGCGCGGATTGCCGGGATCGGCCGTGATGATCTGGCCTGTGTGATCTATACCAGCGGCACCGGCGGTGCGCCGCGCGGGGTGATGCAGCACCACGGCATGATCCTGTGCAATGTCGATGGCGCCGCCCGAATTATTACCGAGGATTTTGGCTGGGAGGATGAGGTGTTTCTGTCCTTTCTGCCGCTATCACATTCTTACGAACATACCGGCGGGCAATTCCTGCCAATCGGCCTGGGTGCGCAAATCTATTATTCCGAAGGGCTGGAAAAGCTGGCCAGCAATATCGAAGATGTGCGGCCGACGGTTATGGTCGTGGTCCCCCGCCTGTTCGAAGTGCTGCGCACCCGCATTATGAAGCAGGTGGAAAAGCAGGGCCGGGTTGCCGCCTATTTGATGGAACGGGCGCTGCAAATCGGCGGCGAAAAGGCACGCGGGCGCAAGCGGCTGCGCGACCGGCCAATGGACCTGCTGCTCGATCGCACCCTGCGCCCCAAAATCAGGGCGCGGATGGGCGGGCGGATGAAGGCGCTGGTATCGGGTGGCGCGCCGCTTAATCCCGATATTGGCGTGTTCTTTGATTCGATGGGGCTCACCCTGTTGCAGGGCTATGGTCAGACCGAATCCGGCCCGGTCATTTCCTGCAATCGCCCCGCTGCCGGATTAAAGATGGACACGGTTGGCCCGCCCATGCGCGGGGTAGAGCTTCGGATTGCCGCAGATGGTGAAATTCTGGTGCGTGGTGAATTGGTGATGCACGGCTATTGGCGCAACGAAGCCGAAACTGCGCGCACGCTGGAACGCGACGCGACCGGCACCTGGCTGCACACCGGGGACATTGGCCATATCGATGATCAGGGCCGCATCGTCATTACCGACCGCAAGAAAGACATGATCGTTAACGACAAGGGCGATAATGTCTCGCCCCAGCGGATCGAAGGCATGCTGACCCTGCAGCCTGAGATTGCCCAAGCCATGGTGATTGGTGACAAGCGACCCTATATCGTTGGACTGATCGTACCCGATCCCGATTGGGCGCTGGAATGGGCGATCAGATGGACCAGCCAAGAAGACAAAAAACTTGATATTCGGGCTTTGGAACAGTTGCCCGCCTTCCGCACAGCCTTGCGCGCCGCGGTCGATCGGGTGAACGCTGATCTTTCCGTCATTGAACGGGTTCGCCAATTCGCCTTTGCCGATGAACCCTTCACCATCGACAATGAGGAAATGACCCCCAGCCTCAAGATCCGGCGGCACAAATTGAAAGCGCGGTATGGTGATCGGCTAGACGCGCTCTATCGCAGCTGAATCAGCCCTCACTCTCGGTATCGATCCATTCGGGAAAGAAAGCAGGGACACGGGCTGACCAAGCCGGGGCCGTGGCGGCCGCCTCGCTGATCGATTGCAGCAAAGTCTTGCGCCGAGTGGGATGAATCTGCGGC
>JBEGLE010000100.1:0-3691 GCA_041183725.1 Pseudomonadota bacterium
GCGCAATTTCGTCGCACACTTGCGCGATAACCATCAGTTGCTGACGGTTTCAGGCGGCGACAACACTATCCGCTTGGTGCCGCCGCTGGTGATAGATGAAAGCCATATCGATGAGCTGATGGCCAAGCTGTCTGCCGGTGCGGCCAGCTATGGCGCTAAGGAGTCTGCATAATGCCAAGGCATTTCCTGAATCTGGCCGATGCCGGCAGCGATGCGCTTGCCGCTATGCTCAGCGATGCCGTGGCCCGCAAAACCGCGCGCGCCGTTTGGCCCAAGGGGCAGGCCGATGCTGATGCCCCGCTCGCGGGTCGGGTCCTGGCCATGATCTTTGAGAAAAACTCCACCCGCACCCGCGTGAGCTTCGATATGGCCATGCGCCAATTGGGCGGCAGCGCCTTGATCATGGAATCGGGCGCAATGCAGCTTGGGCGCGGGGAAACCATTGCCGACACTGCCCGCGTGCTCAGCCGCATGGTTGATGCTATCATGATCCGCACCGACGATCACGCCAAGATTGAACAGCTGGCAGCCCATGCCAGCGTACCTGTGATCAACGGGCTGACCGATCTTTCTCACCCCTGCCAGATCATGGCCGATCTGCTGACCGTGATCGAACGGGGCAAAGCGTTATCGGGTTTGGAAGTGGCTTGGCTGGGCGATGGCAACAATGTGCTGAATTCGATCATCGAGGCGGCCGGGCTGATGCAGTTTAATGTCCGCATCGGCGTGCCCGAAGGCTATGACAGCGATCCCGCCTTTATCGCGCAAGCCCGCGCACGCGGCGCCACGATCACCCTGCACCGCGATGCCCATGCGGCCGTGACCGCAGCGCAGGTGGTGGTAACCGATACCTGGATTTCGATGGGGCAACCGGGCGGAGAAGCCAAAATCGCCGCCATGGCTCCCTATCAGGTCAACGAAAGCCTGATGGCAGCGGCGGCGCCGGATGCCTTATTCCTGCACTGCCTGCCCGCGCACCGCGGCGAGGAAGTGACCGATGCGGTCATCGACGGCAGCCAATCTGTGGTCTGGGACGAAGCCGAAAACCGCATCCACGCCCAAAAAAGCGTACTGCGCTGGGCTTTTGGCCAGTTGTGAGCACCACCAGCATAGCCCCAGAAGAAACTGGCTTTGACCAGATACTGGCCTTCTCAATTCCAGAACGCAATGCGCGCGGGCGTCTGGTTCGACTGGGGCCGGTGCTTGATACCGTGCTGTCGGCCCATGCCTATCCCACGCCAATCCGTCATCTGCTGGCCGAGGCCTTAGCCCTCACTGCGCTGATCGGATCGCTGCTGAAGGATGATGGTAGCCAACTCACCATTCAGGCCCAGACCGAGGGCGGGATCGTCAAGCTGCTGGTTTGCGATTACCGGGATGGCGAACTGCGCGGCTATGTGAAGCATGATGAAGCGCGTTTGGCAGGATTGGGCGCCAACCCATCGCTGACAGCCCTGTTCGGCAAAGGCTATCTGGCGGTTACCTTTGATCTGGCGGCCACCGGCCAGCGCTATCAGGGGATCGTACCGCTGGAAGGGGAGACTTTGGCCGAGGCCTGCGAATCCTACTTCGCGCAGTCAGAGCAAGTACCGACCCTTATTCGCATTGGCGTTAGAGGAACCGCGGGCCAGTGCATTGCCGGTGGCATGCTGATCCAGCATCTGGCCGAAGGCGAAGACGGGCGTGAGCGTCTGCACGTGCAGCTTGATCACCCAGAGTGGGAACATGTCGCTGTGCTGGGCGGATCGGTTCGCCATGAAGAACTGATCGAACCCACGCTATCGTTGGAACAGATCGTCTGGCGCCTGTTTCACCAAGAAGGCGATGTGCTGATTCATCATGGCGCACCGATGAAGCGCGGCTGCCGGTGCACAGAAGCGCACTATCGCGCCGTGTTATCCCGCTTCCCCGAGGAAGAGCGCGCCGATATGCGGGATGAGGCTGGCTTAGTGAATGTTGACTGCGCCTTTTGCTCAAAAATCTTTGCCATCACCATCTGAAACGGCAGATTAAGCCCCTTGGTCAGCTGGCGGGCTTAAGCTATATTCACACCAGGCACGGCGATCGTTTCGCACAGATGCAAGGTTTGGATGGCATGGTACGATTGACCACACGGGGCCTTGTGGCCGTATGTGCGCTTGGCATGGGCTTGGCGGTGGTTTCGGCTGTTGCCGCACAGCGCCCTGCCCTGACGATGCTTACCACCCTTCCCCATGGTCGCTGGGATCTGCGTTTCCGTGGCGGGCAAGAGCAAGCCAAACAGATTTGCCTGCGCGATGGCCGCGATTTGATCCAATTGCGCCATCCCGATCACAGCTGTGAACGGCTGGTCATTGAAGACAGCGCCGCATCGGTAACCATTCAATATACCTGCCGCGGCCACGGCTATGGTCGAACCCATATCCGGCGCGAAACCGATCGCTTGATACAAATCGAAAGTCAGGGCGTTGCCGACGGCTTTCCCTTTGATTTTCGTGCAGAAGGCCGCCGGATTGGTGACTGCTCCTAATCAATTGATCACTGACTGGGTGGCAGGGCGGATTGCCGAGAACCCAGCTTACGGCTAGCGCAGCACCATGACGAAGAACCTCTCCCCAATCCGCGATGCGGTTGTGCTTCTCTCTGGCGGTCTGGATTCAATGGTTACCGCCGCCTTGGCACGCGAATCGGGCTATCGCATTCATGCCCTGACCATTGATTACAACCAACGCCACCGCCGCGAAATTGAAGCCGCACAGGTCATTGCCGCCAGCCTGAAGGTAGAGCGGCATGTCATCCTGCCGCTTGATCTCAGCCGCTTTGGCGGATCTGCGCTGACAGACGATATTGCCGTGCCCAAAGATGGACTGGGTGACACCATCCCCGTCACCTATGTGCCGGCGCGCAATCTGGTGTTTCTCTCGATCACGCTTGCTTGGGCCGAAGCCCTAAACGCGCATGATATCTTCATCGGCGTTAATGCGCTGGATTATTCTGGCTACCCCGATTGTCGGCCTGAATTTATCGAAGGCTTTACCCGCCTGGCCGATCTGGCGACCAAGGCCGGAGTCGAAGGCGAAGGCTTTGCCATCCGCGCGCCGCTGCAATTTATGGGCAAAGCCGATATTGCGCGTGAGGCGGCACGGCTGGGGCTAGATGCGGGCATGAGCTGGTCATGCTATGATCCCCAGCCCGATGGCTTGGCCTGCGGCGCCTGTGACAGTTGCCGCCTGCGCAAGGCGGGCTTTGAACAGGCCGGACTGATCGATCCCACCCGGTACGCAGCGGGATAGGCCCAAGCCTACCCCAACAAAAAGGGGGCCGGATTGCTCCAGCCCCCTCTGTTTGCCGTCTTACCAGTCTTACTGGCCGGAACCCGGCCCATAGGTAATTTCAACCCGGCGGTTCTGCAGTTCACGCACACCATCCGCAGTCGGCACGCGGGGATTGTCTTCCCCGAAGGCCTGACCCGCAATCGCACCCGTTGCAACACCATGGCTGGCCAAATAGGCCGTAACCTGTTCATTGCGGCGGGCTGACAGGGCGACGTTATACTTGGGCGTGCCCGAACGGTCCGCATAGCCTGCCAGCATCACCGGAACCGCTTTGCAATAGGTATAGGCGGTGATGGCATTATCCAGAATCGCTGCTGCCTCTGGTGTAATGTCAGCCTTATCCCAATCGAAGAACACGATGTACGGCACCGCGTTGC
>JBEGLE010000101.1:0-5211 GCA_041183725.1 Pseudomonadota bacterium
CTGCGCAGGCGCGCGATGGCGCGGCCATGGTGCGCTTTCTGCATTGGTTGAGCCAAGCAGGGCCAAAGGGGCAGGTGACCGAAATATCCGCCGCCGATCAGCTTCATCAGTTCCGCCGCGAATGCGGTGATCTGCGCGATCTGTCATTCGATACGATTTCCGGTTCGGGCCCTAATGGCGCGATTGTTCATTACCGCGTGAGCGAAGAAACCAACCGGACTTTGGCGCCCGGCAGCGTCTATCTGGTCGATTCGGGCGGGCAATATCCCGATGGCACCACGGACATTACCCGCACCGTGTGGATTGGTGAGGCCCCCGACCAAGCGGGTGAACCGCCAGCCGAGGTGAAGGATCGCTTCACCCGCGTGCTTAAGGGCCACATTGCCCTGGATCGGGCCGTATTTCCGCGCGGAACCGCGGGTAGCCAGTTGGACATTCTGGCGCGCCAGCATCTGTGGCAGGCCGGGGTCGATTATGCCCATGGCACCGGCCACGGGGTTGGCAGCTTCCTCTCGGTTCATGAAGGGCCGCAGCGCATTGCCAAATCGGCGGGCGGGCAAGCTGGAACCGAACAAGACCTGTTGCCCGGCATGTTCCTGTCGAACGAGCCGGGCTATTACAAGACTGGCGCATACGGCATCCGGATCGAGAACTTGGTTTGCGTGGAACCGCGCACAATTGCCGGGGCAGAGGGCGATTGGCTGGGCTTTGCCACCCTAACCCACGTGCCGATTTCCCGCGACTTGCTGGATCACAGTCTGTTGACGGCTGACGAAGTGGTTTGGTGGAATACCTATCACGCGCAGGTTTTGGCGATCATCGGGCCGCAGGTTGAGGGTGAAGTGCGCGCTTGGCTTGCGGCCCAATGCGCACCGCTTTGATACATGAGCAGCAGAGGGCATGAGAGCATGATAATCAATGTATGTTTTGGCACCCGCGATCTGGAACGCGCTGGGGCATTTTATGATGCCGTGATTGGCGAACTTGGCTTGACGCGCACGGGCCAGACTGATCGCGCAATCTATTATACGCACACCCTGACCGGCGCAGGTTTTGCCATCACTCTGCCCTATGATGGCAATCCGGCCACGTTCGGTAATGGCACGATGGCCACTATCGGGGCCAAGGACCGCGCCACGGTTGACCGGATGCACGCGGCAGCCTTGGCCCACGGCGGCAGCGATGAGGGCGCCCCCGGTTTGCGGGCCAATGGCCTCTATTGTGCGTATTGGCGCGATCTGGATGGCAACAAGATGAATGCCTTTGCTGTGGGATGAACAGAACGGTCAAGGCGCGACAAATTGCGACACGAAGGCCGCTTTTGGACATAGGCTTGCGACAGATTGCGTCTATCTTGCAATCAAGGAAGCCGCATTGTGCGGGAGCGCCCTCCCTCCCTTTGTTGTATGCGATGCGGCTTCCCGCTTGATCAACCTAAGGATTGCAGATGAAAAAACTGGCCCTTGCTCTCTCGACCGCTGCCCTGGCCTATGCCGGCATAGCCTCAGCCGCACCCCAAGGTGATCCCATGGGCGACAAGACGGTCACCCGCGCTGAGGCTGAGGCCAAGGCCCGCGCCATGTTTGATAAGCTGGATGTTAATCACGACGACAAGCTCGATCGGGCTGATCGTGAAGCCCATATGGCCGATCAGTTCAAAACCATCGACAGCGACAGCAATGGCGCGATTTCGCCTGCCGAATTTAAGGCCGCCCACGAACACGCCCCCGGCGATAAAGGTCCCGGCGCTATGGGCCAGATCAAACATCCGATGATGGCCATGCTGATGCTGCACAAGGCCGACACCAATCATGATAATGCCGTGAGCCGCGATGAATTTGTTGCCGCAGCCCTGGGGCATTTTGACAAGGCCGATGCCAACCACGATGGCCAGCTTACGGCCCAAGAACGCCGCACGGCCATGAAGGCCATGCGCGATCGGATGCGGGCTATGCGCGGTCAACATGGCCACGAAGCGATGGGCGATGGCCCCCCGCCGCCAATGTAAGCCTTCCTTACCAGCCACCCCATTGCGGCCCGTCCTATTACTGTGTTGGGCGGGCCGTTTTCGACGAGCAGGCAACTGACAAACCCTTTGGAACCTGTCATGCTTAACCCTGCGATGACTGAGATCACCTCCCACCATGTGCTGCTGGTCGATGATGAGGCCGCTTTGCGTGAACCGCTGGCTGACTATCTCACCCGCCAAGGCTTTGCCGTAACCCAAGCGGTCAGCGCCGCCCAAGCCCGCAGCATTCTGCGCGCGGTGCGGCCTGATCTGGTGCTGCTTGATGTGATGATGCCGGGGGAAGATGGCCTTTCGCTGTGCCGCTATCTGACCGAGACTCAGCATGTGCCGACAATTTTCCTCACCGCACGCGGCGAGTCGACCGATCGCATAGTCGGTCTGGAAATTGGCGCAGATGATTATGTGGTAAAACCCTTTGAACCGCGCGAACTGGTGGCGCGTATTCGATCGGTGCTGCGCCGCGCAGCGCGCGGTGGACAGGCGCCGCTGGATAACGAAGCCTATGTTTTTGACGGCTGGACCTTGGATCCACTGAAGCGCCGCTTGCTTGATCCCGAAGGGGCGCTGGTGGCTATTTCCTCAACCGAATTTCGCCTCCTGCTCGCTTTCTTGCAGCATCCCCGTCAGGTTTTGGACCGCGATCGCTTGTTGGATCTGGTGCAGGGGCGCGAGGCGCATCTGTTTGATCGCGCGGTTGATAATCAGGTCAGCCGTCTGCGCCGCAAGATAGAGGTGGATAATCGCAATCCGCAGGTAATTCAGACGGTGTGGGGCGGCGGCTATATGCTGGCCGCGGATGTCACGCGCTGCGCTTTGGACATGGCTTAGCCATGGGTTTTCTGCGGCGCTTTTGGCCTGCCAGCCTTAAGGGGCAGGTCTTGCTGGCTCTGGCTGTCGCCTTGCTCTTGGCGCAGGGTCTGTCGGCTGCTCTGCTCTATCGCGCTGAGCACGAACGGCAGGAAAGCGCCCTGCTGCACACCGCGGTTGCGCGGATAACCGCGGCGACCCGCTGGGATGCGGCTATGGCGGATTCGCCGCACAAAATGCCCCCCGCCGGCCCGCAAGACCGTATGCCGTGGCAGCACGATGGCTTTCGCATCGCCCAAGCAGAGCAAAGCCCTCTGCTCCCCGGCGAAAAGCGTCTGGCCCATGACGAAGACGATCTGCGCGCCATGTTGGCCGATCAGGATATTCGGGCCGAGGAACTGGTGGTTCTGCGCCGTCCTGTCGCGCGTGACCCGCGCGCACGGATGCGCTTGAAGCGCCGGGAATTGCGCGATCATGGCCCTGCTATCGCGCCGCATGAAGTGATGGTGGTCGGCCTGCGCCTACCGGGCCAAAGCGATTGGGCCGTGGCGCGGGTTTTTGTGCCGCCCAGAGAGCGGATGCTGCTGGCCACGCTGTTGGCGCAGACCCTGTTTATCTATGCGGCGCTTGTCAGCATTATGGCGCTGATTTTGCGGCGGATCACCCGGCCCTTGGCCTTGCTGACCGGCCGGTTTGAACGTTTTGCCGAAGCGCAGGATTTGCAGGGCCAGGTGCAGCCCGAAGGGCCAGAGGATGTCCGCCGCCTGATTGGCGCGCACAATGCCATGGAGGCCCGCATTGCCGCCCTGCTCGATGAAAAGAATGTGATGCTGGGGGCGATTGGCCATGATTTGAAAACCCCGCTCGCGGCACTGCGGGTGCGGATTGAAAGCGTGGAAGATGAAGGCGAACGCGCCCGCATGGCACGGACGATTGAAGATATTACCCGCACGCTGGATGATATTCTCTCGTTGGCGCGGGTTGGCCGGCCCAGCGATGCGACCGAATCGACCGCGCTTGCGGCACTGGTGGCCTCGGTGGTGGAAGAATACGAAGATATGGGTGATCCGGTGGTGCTGGAGGCCAGTCAGCGGCTTGTTCTGCCTGTGCGGCCCACTTGGCTACGCCGCGCCTTGCGCAACCTGATTGGCAATGCCTTGCGCTATGGCCAGCAGGCGCGGGTATCCTTGGATCGTGATGGCCCGTGGGTGCGGATTTGCATTGGTGATGACGGGCCGGGCATTCCGGATGACAGCATAGATGCCATGATGCAGCCGTTCACCCGCGGTGAGCCATCGCGCAACAGCGAAACGGGGGGCGCTGGGCTGGGCCTAACCTTGGCCCGCGCAATTGCCGAACAACACGGCGGCACCCTGACTCTATCCAACCGCCGCGCGGCCGATGGCCGCATTGCCGGTCTGGATGCCGTGCTCCGGTTGCCGCTGGGCTAGATTTTGGTGCGCGAGCCCAAGCCAGAGCTAATCCGCCCCATTCACCGCAGCTTTTGCATGTCCCGACTGGCTTCGGTTTTGCGGGACAGTTGCAGAATTCCGCAATCGCGCACCCGTTCCACCGTGCGTTTCAGCTCCAGTTCTGCCGCTGTGCCCGCCAAACGGGGGCCGAGATCGGCGGCCAGGCTATCGGCCCGTTCGATCGAACAGAAACCCGCCACCATCTGCGGCAGGCGTGAGGCAAAAAAGATGCCGCCCGATCCGCTGAGCAGATCATCTAGGTGGCCCTTCATCCAATCATAGCCCATATTGCGGGTCCCGGGTGTGGCGATCACGCCGCGCAGCAGGCCAAGCCTTTCACTGGCGCGCAGGCGATCATCCTTGGCCTGATTGATAATCCAGGCACCGATGGCTTTATCGCCGCTGGCCCCAATCGTACCAAGCAAATAGGGGCGCAGACTGGGATCTTGCGTGGCCAGCGCGCGGGCGAACAGATCCTTGGCCCCGGCCACGCCTTTGCCGGCCAACCAGATTGACAGGGCTTGCTCATACCACATGGGATCAAGCGCGGCGGTATCACCGGCCAGAAAAGCCTCTGCCGCGCGGCGCAGGCGGGTTACTGTCTGTTTGTCTCTGGCGGGGCCAGCCATGGCATCGATCATGGCAATGCGGCGCTGGGTCTGTTCGGGGTCTTCCCCGGCATAGGCCCCGGTGCGCAAATCACCCCCCAATTGGTCAGCCAGCGGGCGATAGGTGTTCAGGACGAAGCGGCGATAGGCTTGCTGTGCGGGCGCATCAAACAGGCCCGCCCCGCGCAGACTTTCCAGTCCTGACAAGGCCACGCCGCTGGCATGGCTATCGGGATTGCGCGAAAGGCCGCGCGCCAATGCCGCAAGCTGCTTCACCGAAGCACGCCCCGCCAAA
>JBEGLE010000102.1:0-6170 GCA_041183725.1 Pseudomonadota bacterium
AATTATCAGCGCGCAACGGATCAGCTCCGGCTTTGATCAGCGTTTTAACCAGATCGATGTTCTTCTGATGCGCAGCGGCAATCAGCGGCGTTTCGCCTGCAGGGCCAGGATCGTTAACCCGCGCCCCTTTGGCGATCAGCACGGTCGCACCATCAATAAAGCCGGTGTTGATCGCCAGCCACAGCGGCGTAGTGCCCGCCGAATTGCGGATATTGGCATCAGCCCCTTTATACAGCAGGTATTCCAGCCACTTCACATCGCGCTGGGCAATCATCAGGTGAAGCGCCGAATCGCCGGTCGTAATATCGCGCGCATTAACGATGATCGTACCCGGCGCGCCTTTTGATCCGGAACTGCTGAGCATCTTCTCAACCGTTTCACCGTCCTTTTTCTTCACCGCCTCAAGGAACTTATACCCTTGGGACTGGGCCTGAGCCGGGCCAGACAGGGCAATAATCCCAATCAGGCAGGCCAGAGTAAGACGAAGCGAAATCCCCGCTTTGTGCACGATCTTCAATCCTTCCTGCGAATGCAGCCTGTCATCATCTTGCGCCGCGCGCTTTAGCAGAGCATGAACCGCCACGCCATGCGCAAGACCAAACTCTTCCCCCTCGCCCTTTTCGCCACTCTGGCCCTCGCCGCTTGTGGCGGCGGCAAGGCCCCACTTGATCAGGCGCCGCTGGCCGGTGCCCAGATCGGTGGCGATTTTGCCCTGCAGGACAAGACCGGCAAAACCGTTCGCTGGTCAGACTTTAAGGGCAAATGGCGCATTGTCTATTTCGGCTATACCTTTTGCCCCGATGCCTGCCCGCTGGATGTTGGCATTGCGATGAAGGGTTTTGCCAGCTTTGCCACTGCCCAGCCGCAACTGGCCGCCGATGTGCAACCAATCTTCATCACCATCGATCCGCAGCGTGATACCCCGGCACGGGTGGGAGAATTCGCCGCCGCCTTTTCCCCGCGCCTGCTAGGTCTGACCGGCAGCCCCGAAGAGATTGCCCGAACGGCCAAGGCATTTGCGGTGTTTTTTGGCCGAGGCAAGGATCTGCCCGGTGGTGGCTACATCATGGACCACAGCCGCGCGGTCTATCTGTTTGATCGTTCTGGTCAGCCAATTGCCATGCTGCCGGTTGATAAGGGGGCCAAAGATGGCCCGGCGGTCGTGGCAGCGGAGCTTGATACATGGGTGCGCTAGGCACGCGCTTTTGGGAGCGCCCAATCGAAACCCTGAACCGCGAAGAATGGGAAGCCCTGTGTGATGGCTGCGGCCAATGCTGCCGCCACAAGGTGGAGGACGAGGATTCAGGTCGTGTCTGGCCGACCAATGTCGGTTGCCGTTTGCTGGATCTGCGATCGGGGCAATGCAGCGACTATCGCAACCGCCGCAAGACTGTGCCGGATTGTGTGCAGCTCAACGCCAAGCTGGCCCACACCCTGCCCTGGCTGCCGGCTACCTGCGCCTATCGTCTTTGCGCCGAAGGCCAGCCGCTGCCCGATTGGCACTATCTAATCAGCGGAGATCGCGAGGCGGTTCACCGCGAAGGCCACTCGATCCGCGGCAAATTGTTAAGCGAGGACATCGCCGGACCGATCGAAAACCACATCGTTTGGGACGCGGCCTATAATGGGTGATTGGTCCAGCCATGCTTGATTGCCCCGGCCATGCTTGATTGGTTACGCCGAGACCCCCGCGAAGAGCCGGTGATTGAAGTGGCGGGCAAGGCCCTGACGCTGCAGATCCGCCGCAACGATCGCGCCCGGCGGCTGACCATGCGGCTCGCTGCGGATGGCCAAGCCGTGCTGGTTACTCTGCCACGCTGGACCCCCAGCCAAGAAGCCTTGGCCTTTGCCCGATCCCGCATTGATTGGCTGGAACAGCAGGTGGGGCGCATTCCTGCCCCCCAGCCCATTGGCGATGGCAGCCAATTCCCGTTTCGCGGCACCCTCGTTATTCTGCGTCACGATCCGCTGGTCGGCCGCCGGGTGTGGCTGGATGATGGGGACGTGCTGATCGGCGGCCCGCCAGAAAACCTCGCCCCCCGGCTCAGCCGCTGGTTAAAAAGCGAGGCACAGACCTTGGTGGCGCATGATCTGGACCATTACTGCGATAGAGCGGGCCATGCCGTGCCAGACCTGTCGCTATCGGGTGCCCAGCGCCGCTGGGGAAGTTGCTCGGCCAAGGGGGTGGTGCGGATCAACTGGCGGCTGATCATGGCCCCCGATCTGATTCGCCGCTCGGTTGTGGCGCATGAAGTGGCGCACCTTTCGCATTTTGATCACTCACCCCGTTTCAAAGCCCACTTGGCCGATATTTTTGAAGGTGATGTGGCTGAGGCCGATGACTGGCTGAGGCGCGAAGGGCGCGGACTTTATGCCCATTTCGGTTAGAGTGGTTCCGCATGAGGTGGAAACAGCCCACTGGTGCAAATCGCTTGTAACGCCTAAGCACACGCTATGCTGAGCCTGACCAAAAGCGCCTATTGGAAAAACGTCCAGCCCGTTGGCGCGCTTACCGACTTGCGCAAGGTGTTTCGCGATGCCGGAAGCAACCGCTGGCGCATTGGCTTTGCCGCTGCTGCCACCACCCTGTTCCTGTTCTGGCTCCTGACCCACGAAACATGGCGCGCCCCGCCGCCGCGGCCCAACGTGGTCTATATCAATTCTTGGCCCGCCAGCCGAACCATGGCGGAAACCAAAAAATTCATTGCCGCCAACCAAAAGCAGCAAGACGAAATCGCCGCCCAGCAAGCCAAGGCGGACGAAGAAGTGCGCCAGATGTACAAGGCCTTGGGCCGCGTTTCCGGCATGGACGTCGACAAGATCGAACGCGATGCCAAGGCGCAGGATAAGGCCAAAGCCAAGGCACCAGTTACCAGCAGCCCCGCCCCCGAACAGCAGGTCCAGCTTGATAAGCGCTGATGATGCCCGCTGGCTGGATGCCGCCGCCCGGCTTGCCGCGCGCGGAAGCCCAGAGGCGCGACCAAACCCCGCCGTGGGAGCGATCATCGTTCAGCAAGGCCGCCTGATTGGCCGTGGCTGGACCCGTGCCGGTGGCCGCCCCCACGCCGAAGCCGAAGCCTTGGCCGCTGCCGGATCGGATGCCAAAGGGGCCATGCTCTATGTCAGCCTTGAACCCTGCGCCCACCGCAGCGCGCGCGGCCCCGCCTGCGCCGATCTGGTCGCCGCATCGGGGGTGGCCCGCGTGGTTATCGGCTGCGCCGATCCCGATCCGCGCACCGCTGGCCAAGGCATGGCCCGCCTGCGCGCCGCTGGCATTTCGGTTGATTTAATCGACAACCCGGCCTGCGCTGCCAGTCTTGCCGGTTACCTCTCCCGCACGCGGTTGGGGCGGCCAGAGATAACGCTCAAACTAGCCCTGTCGCTGGATGGCTGCATTGCCCTCCCTGATGGCGAAAGCCAGTGGATCACCGGCGAAGCAGCCCGCGCCCATGTCCATGCCCAGCGGGCGCGGATGGACGCCATTCTGGTTGGCGGCGGCACCCTGCGCGCTGATCAGCCGCGCCTTGATGTGCGCTTGCCCGGACTGGAAAGCCGCAGCCCCCAACGCTGGGTGCTGACGAGCGGGGCCGTTCCAGCAGGCTGGCACGCCCTGCGCCGCCTTGACGACATCACCACGCTGGCTCCGGCACAAACCCTGATGGTCGAAGGCGGCGCACAGACAGCCTCTGCTTTCCTGGCTGCCGATCTGGTCGATCGTCTGATGATTTACCGCGCGCCCATTGTGATCGGCAATGGCCTGCGGGCGCTGGATGATATTGGCCTGCCCCGTCTGGCCGATGCCCATGATCGCTGGCGGCTTGCTGATCAGAGACTGCTTGGCAACGACACATTCGAAGTTTACGAGAAAAACCCATGTTCACTGGCATAGTCACCGCAATCGGCACCATCCGCGAAATCAAGGGCGGCGGAGATATCCGCGCCACGATCGCCTGTCCGTTCGATCCCGCCCATATCGCCATCGGCGCCTCGATCGCCTGTTCAGGCACCTGCCTGACCGTGGTGGAACGCGGCGGCACTGCTGGCGATGCCTGGTTCACGGTCGATATATCGGCTGAAACCCTGCGCTGCACCGTGCCTGGACGCTGGACAGTGGGCAACACGCTTAATCTGGAACCCGCGCTGAAATTGGGCGATGAACTGGGCGGACATATCGTCACCGGCCATGTCGATGGGGTGGGCACGGTTGTCTCGGTGCAATCCGAGGGCGATTCCCACCGCGTGGTTATCGCCACGCCAAAGGACCTATCGCCTTATCTCGCCGCCAAGGGATCAATCACCGTCGATGGCGTATCGCTGACGGTCAACGATATTGCCGATCAGGCCGATGGCACTTGCCACTTCGCGCTCAACATCATCCCGCACACCGGCGTAGTTACCACGCTCGGCGCTCTGGTGGCTGATGCCCAAGTGAACTTGGAAATCGACGTTCTGGCCCGCTATCTCCAGCGGATGCAAAGCCTGCGGGGCTAACCCCGCAGGAAGGCTTAGGCCGTTACATCCGCCACGGCGGCGATGAACTGATCAATATTGCCCATCGTCAAGCCAGCCACGTTGATGCGGCCCGAACCGGCCATATAAACCCCGTGCTTTTCGCGCATGGCCAAAATCTGATCCGCGTTCAGCGGTACGATCGAAAACAGACCGCTCTGCGCCCCCAACGGCGCCAGATCGACCGAACCGGCCTTGCCCGATCCCGCCAGCTTGGCGCGCACTTGGCGCATACGGTCCCGCATCTGATCCAGTTCACCCAGCCACAATGCGGTTAGCGCTTCGTCTTCCAAGATCAGACGAACCGCCGCCGCACCGTGATCAGGCGGCATAGACCACGCCGCACGGGCCAGAGCATGGCCGTTTGATAGGGCCGCGGGAACCAGATCGGCGCTTTCCATCATCAGGTACACCGCACCAACGCGGTCGCGGTACAGGCCAAAGTTCTTATCGCACGAATAGGCAACAATGGCTTCCGGCACAGCGGACAACACTTGGCGCGCGCCATAGGCATCGGCTTCCATGCCAAAGCCCAGTCCCTGATAGGCCAGATCAACAATCGGCAGAATGCCTGCGGCCTTGATTGCCGGGGCAATTTCGTCCCACTGCCCTTCGGCATAATCGATACCCGTGGGATTGTGGCAGCAGCCGTGCAGCAGAATGGCATCATCCGCCTGCGCTTCAGCCAAAGCCGCGCGCAAAGCGTCCATATCCACCACACCGTCCTTGGTGCTGTGGTTAAAGCCCTTCAGCTCAAGCCCCAGATCAGCAACAATCTGCGCGTGGTTGGGCCAGCTCGGCGTGCCCATCCAAATCCGCTTCACCCCAGCGCGCTTGGCCAAGGCAATGGCTAGACGCACCGCGCCGGTGCCGCCGGGGGTCTGCATGCCTTCAATCCGGCCGCCCATGGTAGGGTCTTCCTTGCCGAACACCCACGGCATCAAGGCATGGACAAAGCCCATATCACCTTCGGGGCCAAGGTAAGCTTTGGAATCTTGGGTTTCGAGCAGCTTCTTTTCTGCCGCCTTAATCGCCGCAAACACCGGGGTTGCCCCGGTGTCGGTGCGGTACACACCGACCCCAAGGTCAATCTTATTGGCACGCGGATCGGCGTTATGAAGCTTGATCAGCGCAAGAAGCGCGTCGGCGGGCTGCTGCTTGAGGTTGTTCAACATGGTCGCGCGCTTACTCTCAGGCGATTTACGGGGCAAGCCCCATGGCTCAGCTAAAGGGCACGCGCTGCGGAAAAATCAGAACGGAATGACCCGCGATTTGCGGCTGAACTTCATATAGCCGGTGTTCACCCCCAGCCGGAAGCCCAAGCCGACCCGCACCGGGATCAGCACCACATCGCCGCGCCGCAGATAGCTGACATGGAAGCCACCGATGAAATAGGCCTGCCCTTCACCCGCGCCAAAGCGGTGATAGAGGTCATCCGTGTTGAACAGGTTGTACACCAGAATAAAGGTATCACCCGCATTGACGCCCGCATCGAGACCCAGCGACGGCCCGGCCCAGTAAACCGGCTTTTGCCCTTCAACCTTGTGATAGAGCGTTCCCGAACCATAACGCAGCCCGGCGAACAGAGCTGCACCGCCCTCGCGCCCCACAATATAGCCATTGGGCTGACCTTGTTTGGCAAGGATGTTCTTGATCACATC
>JBEGLE010000103.1:0-5910 GCA_041183725.1 Pseudomonadota bacterium
TTCGATCCACAACATGGCTGCATGGATGATCGATCGCTTTGGTGATGATGAACTTAAGCAGCGGTTTCTGCCTGATCTTGTCTCTATGGAAAAGATCGCCTCTTACTGCCTGACCGAGCCGGGTTCGGGTTCGGATGCGGCGGCCCTGCGCACCGCGGCGAAGCGTGATGGTGATCACTATGTGATCAACGGCACCAAGCAGTTCATTTCGGGTGGGGGGGTTAACGATATCTATGTCGTAATGGTCCGCACCGGTGATGAAGGGCCAAAGGGCATTTCATGCCTTGTGGTTGAAAAGGATACGCCGGGGCTCGTGTTTGGTGCGCCGGAAAAGAAACTGGGGTGGAATTCCTCACCCACGGCCCAAGTGATTTTCGATAATGTCCGTGTTCCGGCGACCAATTTGGTTGGCAATGAAGGCGATGGTTTTAAATTCGCTATGGAAGGTCTGGACGGCGGCCGTTTGAATATTGGCGCATGTTCCTTGGGCGGTGCGCAGCGCTGCCTTGATGAAGCCGTGCAATATGTCAAAGACCGCAGGCAATTCGGCAGAGCTATTGCGGAATTTCAGAACACCCAGTTCACGCTTGCCGATATGGCGACCGATCTGGAAGCAGCCCGTGCCTTGCTTTATTTGGCGGCGGCTAAGGTGACCGGTAATTCACCTGACAAGTCGCGCTTTTCCGCCATGGCAAAGAAGCTAGCTACCGATAGCGGCAGTGAGATTGTTGATAAGGCGCTGCAGATGTTCGGCGGCTATGGCTATCTGAAAGACTATCCGATCGAGCGCTTTTGGCGTGATCTGCGCGTCCATCGCATCCTTGAAGGCACCAACGAGGTCATGCGCATGATTATTGGCCGGGATCTGTTGAAATGAGCGAGAGTGAACTGATCGTTCACCGCGCAGGCGAAGCCGGTTTCCTTTCGCTCAATCGCCCCAAGGCGATCCATGCGCTCACCCAAGGTATGGTCACGGCGATGACCGAGGCCTTGCTTGCTTGGCGCGATGATCCGCAAGTTACCCGCGTGATCATTGATCACAGCGAAGGCCGTGGTTTTTGTTCGGGCGGTGATATCAACCTGCTTCGCGATTCGGCATTGAATGACAATGGTGTTTCCGGACGCCGCTTTTTTTATGAAGAATATCAGCTCAACCATCTGTTGATGACCTATCCGAAGCCGGTGGTTGCCTTCATGGATGGTATTACCATGGGCGGCGGGGTTGGTATCTCGCAGCCGGCCACATTCCGGGTGGCGACTGAAAACACCCGCTTTGCCATGCCCGAAACTGGTATCGGTCTGTTTCCCGATGTTGGTGGTGGCTGGTTTCTCTCTCGTTTACCGAGCCGTATGGGGCAGTTTTTGGCCCTGACAGGCGCCCGGCTTGACGGCGCTGAGTGTTTGTGGACGGGCCTTGCCACCCATTATCTTCCGGCTGATCAACTGGCAGAGGCCAAAGAGCGGATCGCCAATGGCCATGAAATTGGCAATGTTCTGGCCGCTTTGGCAGTAACGCCGCCCCCCGCGCGGATTGCGGCAAATGCGCCATTGATCGCAAAGCATTTTGTCTCTGATCACTTAGAGCAGGTTCTTGCCAGCCTGGAGAGCGATTCCAGTGATTGGGCCGCCAAGGAATTGGCGACCCTGCGCTCGAAAAGTCCGCAAAGCTGCAAGGTTGCATTGCGTCAGTTGCAAGATAGCCTGCACTGCGCTGATTTTGCCGCCAATATGGTGATCGAATATCGCATAGCCTCACGCGTTCTAACCTTGCCGGATTTTGCCGAAGGCGTGCGCGCGGTGATCGTCGATAAGGATAATAACCCGAAGTGGGAACCGGCTGCGCCTGAAGATGTGACCCAAGCTTTGATCCAGGCGATCTTTGCCCCGCTTCCTGCCGATCAAGAATGGAAACCGTTATGAGTTACGAAACGCTTCTGGTTGAACAGCGTGGTGCTGTCACCCTGCTGACGATCAACCGTCCGCAAGCCCTGAATGCCCTAAACTCGCAAGTTCTTGATGATCTGATCGCTGCTTTTGCACAATTTGAGGCAGACCCGACCCAATTATGCGCGGTTATCACAGGGGCTGGCGAGAAGGCCTTCGTCGCCGGAGCAGACATCAAAGAAATGGTCGAAAAATCCGGTGCCGAATTTTACGCGCAGGATTTCTTTGCCAAGTGGACCAGCCATATTGTGAAATTGGTGCGTAAACCTTGGATCGCCGCAGTAAATGGCTTTGCCCTGGGTGGCGGGTGCGAGGTGGCGATGATGGCAGATTTTATTATCGCATCGGAAACCGCCCGCTTTGGTCAGCCAGAAATTAAACTGGGCGTGAGCCCGGGCATGGGCGGCTCGCAGCGCCTTACCCGCGCGGTTGGCAAGTCCAAAGCGATGGACATGTGTCTGACAGGCCGGATGATGGATGCTGCAGAGGCAGAGCGTTCGGGCCTTGTTTCCCGCGTTGTCCCTGCCGCCGATCTTTTGGAAACGGCGCTTAAGGTTGCGGCGGAGATTGCGGCGATGCCACCACTTGCGGTTCTGGCTAACAAAGAGCTGGTTGACGCAGCTTATGAGACGACACTGGATCAAGGAATAGTCCATGAACGCCGTGTCTTCCAAATATTGGCGAATACCGAAGATAAGACTGAAGGCATGAGCGCCTTTGTTGAAAAGCGCCCCGGTGTTTGGAAAGGGCGTTAAGCTATGAAGATTGCATTCATTGGCCTTGGAAACATGGGCGGCGGCATGGCGATCAACCTTGCTCAAAAAGACTGCGATGTGCGCGCATTCGATTTGTCTGAGGCCGCTTTGGCGCGGGCAAGCGAGCACGGCTGCAAAACATTCACGAGCATACGCGAAGCTGTTGCTGGCGTGGATGCCGTGGTGACTATGCTGCCCAATGGCAAGATTGTTGAGACGGTCTATCTGAACGATGTGATTGGCCATGCGCCTGCCACAGCTTTACTGATTGATTGTTCAACCATCGATGTTGCCACCGCGCGCAAGGTTGCCGAAGCAGCTACCAGCCAAGGTTATATTGCAGTTGATGCGCCAGTATCAGGCGGTATTGCCGCGGCAAACCAGGGCACCTTGACCTTCATGGTTGGCGGCAGTGATGAAGCTTTTACTCGCGCTGAAGAAATTCTGCTAAAAATGGGTAAGGCGGTTATTCATGCCGGAGCAAGTGGTGCGGGGCAGGCGGCAAAAATTTGCAACAATATGCTGCTGGGCATTCAGATGATTGGCACCTGCGAAACTTTTGCCTTGGCTGAAAAGCTGGGGTTAGATCTGCAAGCCTTCTATGACATCGCATCCAAGTCTTCGGGTCAGTGCTGGTCGATGACCAGCTATTGCCCCGTGCCTGGGGTGGGGCCAGTAAGCCCAGCAGACAACAATTTCCAAGGTGGTTTTGCCTCAGCCTTGATGCTTAAGGATTTGCGTCTGGCGATGGAAGCCGCCGCTGATTGCGGCAGCAAAGTGACCATGGGTGAACAGGCCAGAGCGCTTTACGAAGCCTTCTCAGTTGACAATGCCGGTCTGGATTTTTCGGCAATCATCAAAACGCTTTAATCTTTGCGGGTGCTCTCACGCTCTAACAAGCGAACGGGCACCCGGCATTGTTCAGCCATGTCACCAGAGATGAGGCCGAGCAATTTTCCGACCAACATAGTACCGGCTGATTGAAAATCAGGCTCTATCGAACTGAGCGGCGGCGATGAATGAGCACCCGCCCTGTTGCCGTCAAAGCCGATCAGGCCGATTTGATTGGGCACTGTTTTGCCCAGCAAACGCAGCTCTTCCAAAGCGCCCAAGGCAATTTCATCACACGCGGCGAAAATGGCATCGCAGGGCCAATCCATAGCCGCCAAAGCGCGCACAGCCTCGCGCCCTTGCTCCTCGCGGCTGACGCTCTCATCAATTTCGATCAGCAGCGGCTGCATGCCGGATTGACCAAGCTGATCCAGATAGCCTTCGTAGCGTTCTTTGAACTGGCGCTGGGGGGAATGCTCGGTTCCCAGATAGGCAATCTGGCGATAGCCACGCTCTATCAGATGTTTGGTCGCCAGAGCAGCGCCGGCGTGGTTGTCGCTGCGGATCCAGTCAAAATCATCAAAGGGCGAACCCCAACACACCAAATGGGCCCCCGAATCGCGCAGGTCGCGGAAATAGTCCCATGCGGGGCGGTTAGCCGTACTGCCGATGATGATCAGACCATCAGCTTTGCGCTGCTCTTCGTAAAGTCCCCAAAGGCTCTCTGGGGTATCCTGAAAGGAAACGAGAGTTTCAAAGCCCCGTCCTGATGCCGCCGCGCAAACGCTGCCTAGTAGCGAATAATAGAAAGGATTTACGTCTTTGCGCAGTTCGCCTGGGCGGCAGATTACCACGACAGCAAGAGTTCCCGTTTTGCCTGTGCGCAACCGGGCGGCGTTTTCATCGACATGGTATTTCAACTGTGCGGCGGCTTCAATCACCCGTGCGCGGGTCGCCTCACTAACCACAGGATCGCCGGTCAGTGCGCGCGACACCGTAGACTGGCTGACGCCTGCCAGTGCCGCCACGTCAAAACTGGTAACCCGATGTTGACGCATAATTGTGCCGATTCCTCTTCCGCATTCCTATTCATGGCTCAGCTTTGGAATGTCCAGCGCTGCTTTACAATGAAAAGGGGATGATCAGAGCAGCTGCGGCCCAAGCAGCATCAAAAGCCGCACGTCAATGGCATCACCGCATTCACGGCGTTCAGCGATGAATTGGTCAATATCCCTGAGAGGGACACGGTGGACGGTAATGTTTTCGCCATCAGTGCCGCCACCTTCGCTAACCTTCACCAGATCATGGGCTTTCACCAAAGTGAAGCTCTCGCTGACCATGCCGGGGGAGGACCAGAATTCTCCGATCCGTTCTAACTTACCCGCCCGGTATCCCGTTTCTTCCTCAAGTTCCCGCGCAGCAGCACTGGTATCATCTTCGCCTGCCAGATCATCTTGATCGCCCACCAAGCCTGCTGGCAATTCAAGGCAATTGCGGCCAAGTGGGACCCGGTATTGCTCAACCAGAATAACATGGTCTTCGGCATCAATCGCCAAAATTACCGCAGCCCGCATGCCGCGTGCCCGGCTGACATATTCCCATTTGCCATCAACTTTGGCGGTTATGTATTTGCCTTGCCAAACAATTTCGGCTCCATCTGGCGCGCTCATAATTCAATCAAGCCATCAGGAATTTCGTTTTTGTCATCGCGATCGCGAGGGAAATGCTCAGCAAGAACAAGGCCAACTTGCGCAACAGCAGCGGCAAGGCCCTCTGCCATTTGCCCAGCCTTAATGCCTGATAGCAAAGCGGCGAGGGCGGCCCCCCATACTTCGGGGGCAACCTTTGCGGCGATCGCGGTATCGGCAACAATTTCAGCCCGGCGTTCAGCCAGTGAGAGGTAGATCAGAATGCCCGTCCGCCCTGCGGTTCGCCGCTCTGCGCCCACTTTAAACAGGGAAACAGCATGGGTTCTGACCCGGTGTTGCTTAACCCAAACGGGTACAAGAAACAGGCGCAGCCTGCGCCAGAGTAATATCAGCCACATGCCCAGAAATTTCAGCCCTGCGACCACCGCCGCCATGCCAAGAATTTCCCCCGGATGCCATTCCTGAACCCAGCCGCCAGTCAAATGGCCCCAGAGCGCAAGGTAAAATCCTGAAAAATTGGCAAGAACCACCAGCGCCAACAGGGCAACGGCGGCTGACCATGCCAGAGCAACATCGCGGTATTCATCGGATTGCTGGGCCAGGATTGTCACAATTTCGCCAGAGGTTTTAGCCTCAGCCGCCGCAACGGCTTGGCTTACCAATTGACGACCAGCGCTGTCCATGGCGGGCTGTTTTGGTATTCTCATGCCTTTACCATCCCCCCGACGCAC
>JBEGLE010000104.1:0-3581 GCA_041183725.1 Pseudomonadota bacterium
GGCGCCAGCCTCGATAAAGGCCCGAACCGTGGCAGCGCCCATGCCCCGTGCGCCACCCGTGATAATCGCCACTTTGTTTTCGAGTTGTGCCACGTGTGGTTCTCCTGATTTAAACGCCAAAACCACCCGATACCGAAATGGTTTGTCCGGTGGTGTAAGCGGCTTCGTTTGATGCAAAATAGACGGCGGCTTGGCCGATTTCAGCGGGCGTGCCCCAGCGTTTGATCGCCAGCAGCTTGTGGGTTTCTGCAACCCAGCTTGCGTCCAATTGGCCCAGCGCCGTAAGCTTGTGAAGCTGGCCGGCATCAATCACGCCAACCAGAACCGAATTGGCGCGGATCCCGTTTTTGCCTTCTTCTTTGGCAATGCCCTTCATCACCTGTTCGTTTGCGGCCTTTACCGCAACAGACATCCCGTCTTTGGCGGGCCACCAGTCATGCCCGGCCGAGCCGAGATGAACAAAGCTGCCGCCACCCTGCGCGCGCATATGCGGGATTATCTGGCTGACGACCGTAAATAGCCCATGGACCTCAACTTCAAAGGCATGACGCCATTCGTCCATCGGTGTGTCCGCCAGATAGCGCTGATTAACCAGCGGGCCAGCGCCCCAGACAACCGAATGGATGCGGCCATGTTCGGCAATGGCGGCATCAAGGGCGGCGCGGACCTGCGCGGGATCAGTTACATCGGCCGCGTGGACAGAAGCCTTGCGCCCGCATGATCTGGCATGAGCGGCGGCGGCCTGTGCCGGTTCTGGTTTGCTGCGATAGACGACCGCAATATCACTCCCCGCCTCGGCAAAGGTGCGGGCGACCTCGCTCCCGATGCCGCCGCTGCCGCCAAACAGGATGGTGCAGCCAGAGGGGAATGTCGCCATGGGCTAAGCTGCGGTCTGGTTGGGCCGTTTATCCAGCGTTACGACGGTGCCGTTAACCCGCTCCTGAATCTTGGCCGCATCAGCCCGTGGCTTGTGGAACTGGGAATACCATTGCCGCACTTTGCCAAAGGGGCCATCCTTGGGAATAGCCAAAGGATTAATACAGGCCCGCTTGTTGGCCCAGATTTCAACATCCTGCGCGAAGGCCAAGCGGCTCCCTTCCTGATAGGCCAGAGCATTGGCGCGGTCTTCCGCGGTAATTTCGCGCGATCCGTCATGCACCTTGACCATCAAGCCGTGCCACGCCCGTGTCACGCCATTTTCGACCGGTGTATTGGCGATCATAATGAAGCTGTCGAATGTCCCGGCCATTTCTGATTGCAGGAAACCGGGGCCTTCATACCACGTGTCGAGCACCAGCATATCTTCTGGATTGCTGGTCAGGGTGCGGTGACCGGCGCTGTAATATTGATGAACCACGTGCCCCTTGAATTCATTGGCGAAATATTGCCATTCGGTTGCCCCATGGATAGGCACGAAGTGGCCAAAATCAGCCATGTTATCCAGAATTTCGCAGCCATGGACGCCCAGGTCGCCCATATAGTCTATCTTCCATTCTACCCAGCCCGGCTCACCGTAATGGCCGCCGAAATTGGCCAGTTCATGGGTCGGTTCACCGCCTTCTTCATCATGCCAAACCCACAAAATGCCTGCGCGCTCTAGTGTGCGATAGTGCCGCAAACGGGCAGCCTTGGGGATGAAATCTTCGGAATAGGGAATGTGATTGCAAGCCCCATCGGGGCCAAAGCTCCAGCCGTGGAACGGACACCGGATCGATTCGCCGTTCACATGCTCGCCATCAAGCACGATATAGCTTGTCGCGTTTTTGGCGATATGCGCGCCCATATGGGGGCAATAGGCGTCGGTGACATAGGGCGTGCCTGATTCCCCGCGATAGAGCACAAGATCCTTGCCAAAATAGCGGATTGGCTTGGGAACCTTGGTGGCATCGCTTGCCGGTCCGATCATGAACCAGCCACGCGCGAAGTCATTTTCGCCGAACCCATAGTCCTGAGTGGTTGCCATTGCTCACCTTCTCCCATGCGCTCACATATTGGCCCGTGCGGCATTGCGGCGCAAAATTTATAATTACAGATGAAGTTCAAATTTTCTACGCAATTTTTATTAAAATTGAAACAAAATACCGATCATCCGTAGGTTGTGATCCATTTTTCTGCGCATTTGATCCTATGCCTCGCGCCCGTTGCCGGTCAGGTCTTTGGCTGCAATATAGCCGAAGGTCATGGCCGGCCCGATGGTTACGCCGGCACCGGGATAGCTTTCGCCCATGGCCGAAGCGGCGCTGTTGCCAATGGCGTAAAGACCGGGGATGGCCTTGCCGTCGGCGCGAATGACCTGGGCCTTGGCATTGGTTGTCAGCCCCCCGTTCATGCCAATATCGCCGGGGTAGATCGGCAAGGCATAGAAAGGCGCCTCGCTCAGCGGGCGCAGGCACGGGTTGGGGCTTTGGCGCGGATCGCCATACATTTTATCGTAAGCGGCATCGCCGCGATGAAAATCGGGATCTTCCCCCTTTTCCGCAAATGTATTGAAGCGGGCAACGGTGGCAGCAAGGGCGCTGGGATCGACCCCTATCTTGCCGGCCAGTTCTTCAATAGTCTTGCCCTTTTTCAGCACGGTTTTGACCATGCCGTTCAAAGTCCAATCCGGAAAAAGGGGATAGACCGGGCCCATGGGATAGAGGTGACGATAGCGATAATCGAACACCATCCAACTGGGAGCGGCATCACCGTGTTCGGCATGGCGGCGGGCCATGTCCTGACCCGTCACGTGATAGGAGGCCGCTTCGTTGAGATAGCGCGATCCCGATTGGTTAACCATGATGCAGCCGGGCAGGGCGCGCTCCATGGTGCACAGGCGGCCGCGATCTTCGCCGGGGACATAGAACACCGGTGCGGCCCAGGCGGATTGCAGATTCATGGTGGCAGCTCCGGCCGCTTCGCCAATCGCCAGGGCATCGCCGGTGTTGCTGGTAACCCCGCCCGATACGGCAGCGTTCGGATAGAGCGGCGAATGGGCATCGCGCAGCGACTGGTTCTTGTCGAAACCGCCCGCCGCAAGGATAACCCCCTTGCGGGTGGCAATGCGCAAGGTCTGCCCATCCCGCGAGACTACGGCGCCGATGATCCGCCCATCTTCTGAAATGACTTCAACCAATGCGGTCTTGAGCCACAGCGGCACCTGCTGGCGGTTTAGGGCCAGACGCAGGCCGCCGGTCAGGGCATTGCCCAAGGTTAGCCTGCGATCCTTGCGTGAGGTAAAGCGAAAGGGCCAGTCTAGCCAGTACCGCATCATGTTGATGGCCAAGCGCCAAAACCAGCCCTTTGGCCGGTAAAGCAGGTCATAGGTCTCAGCAAAGGTCCAGTTAAGATAGCCAAAGACACTGGCCGCCGGCGAGGGCATCCGTTGGCTGCGCAGATCGGCGCCCAGCGGCTTGCCGTCCAGCATGTTGGGCAAGTGGGTGCGATAACCGGTCACCGAACCGCCGGGGTTTTCAGCATGATAATCGGGATAGGGCTGCGCGGCATAGGATACCGGCGTGTTTGCCGTGACCCACCGCAGCATATCGGCTGCCGTATTGACATAGGCGCGGATGTTTTCATCCGGCACATTGGCGGCTGAC
>JBEGLE010000105.1:0-2944 GCA_041183725.1 Pseudomonadota bacterium
CGCTTCGGCGGGGGTTTTTTGTTTCTGTCTCTCGGCTTAGCCCCCGATTGCCAAAGCGTGTCTTGGTTTAGCGTGTAAAACGCGATCAGAAGCTGTTTTTAGCCTCTCTCAGCGCGGCGAAGGTGGCGATGGTGTCACCACCGCCCCAGCGGGCCTGCAAGGCGCTATCGTCAGCGCGCAGGAAGGGGTTGGTGCGCAGTTCACGCGCTAGGCTAAAGGGCACAGTCGGTTGCCCTGCCGCCCGTGTTTCGGCAATCTCTGCGGCATAGCTTGCCAGATCGGCATTGTCGGGATCAGCATGCATGGCAAAGCGGGCGTTTGACGCAGTATATTCATGCGCGCAGTACAGCGTAGTGGCCGCGGGTAGGGCCTTCAACCGCTGGAGACTGGCCCAAAACTGCGGCGCGGTTCCCTCAAACATCCGGCCACAGCCGAGAGCGAACAGGGCATCGCCAACAAAGGCGATCTCCGGTTGGGGGAGGTGATAGGCAACATGCCCCATGGTGTGCCCACCGACATTTATCACTTGCGCTGCAATGGCGCCGATCATCACCACATCACCCTGATCAACCGTGCGATCGACGGCGGCAATCTTGCCCGCATCATCAACGGGGGCAGTAATGGTGCAGCCGGTTGCCGCCTTGATCGCAGCGTTGCCACCCGCGTGATCGGGGTGCCAATGGGTGTTCCAGATCTGGGTGATTGCCCAACCCCTGGCCGCAGCTTCGCGCAGATAGGCCTCGGCATCAGGGCTATCGATGCACACCGTCTCGCCGCTGTCGCTGTCGTGAAGCAGGAAGCCATAATTGTCATCAAGACAGGCGAATTGGTGGACTTCGATCATTATGAGTCTCCTTGCAGACACATATAGTCTGGCGGAGCCTCATTGCGAAGGGCGCTATCAGCAGACTCCCTAAAAGCAAAAGCCCGCCCGGATCGCTCCGGACGGGCTTTGCATGCCTCTTGCGAGGGCTTTGCTTAGTCGCGCTTGGCCTTGAGGGCCGCGCCAAGGATGTCGCCCAGCGAAGCACCGGCATCCGAAGAACCGTATTGTTCCACGGCTTCCTTTTCTTCGTGAAGCTGACGCGCCTTGACCGAGAAGTTCGGCTTCTTCGAACGATCGAAGCCGGTAACCATGGCATCAAGCTTCTGGCCAACCTGGAAACGATCAGGACGCTGTTCGTCACGATCACGGCCGAGGTCCGAACGCTTGATGAAGCCGGTGGCGCCATCGTCGCCAGCCTGCACTTCAAGGCCGCCATCGCGCACTTCAAGAACGGTGACGGTAACGACTTCGTTCTTCTTGAGACCGCTGGAAGAAGCGGCAACACCGGCAGCCGGTGCACCCTTTTCAAGCTGCTTCATGCCAAGGCTGATGCGTTCCTTTTCAACGTCAACATCCAGAACGATGGCCGAAACCTGCTCACCCTTGCGGTGCAGGGCGAGGGCGTCTTCACCCGAGATGCCCCAAGCGATGTCGGACATGTGAACCATGCCGTCGACGTCGCCATCCAGGCCGATGAACAGGCCGAATTCGGTGGCGTTCTTGACTTCGCCTTCGACGTTCGAGCCAACGGGGTGCTTTTCAGCAAAGGCTTCCCAAGGATTCTGCTGGGCCTGCTTGAGGCCAAGGCTGATGCGGCGCTTGTCGCTATCAACTTCGAGAACCAGAACATCAACTTCCTGGCTGGTCGAAACGATCTTGCCGGGGTGAACGTTCTTCTTGGTCCACGACATTTCCGAAACGTGAACCAGACCTTCGATGCCAGCTTCCAGTTCGACGAAGGCGCCGTATTCGGTGATGTTGGTGACCACGCCGTGCAGCTTCGCGCCAACCGGGTACTTGGCGATAACGCCATCCCACGGATCGCTATCCAGCTGCTTCATGCCCAGGCTGATGCGCTGGGTGTCTTGGTTGATGCGGATGATCTGCACCTTAACCGTATCGCCAATGGCGATGACTTCGCTCGGGTGGTTGACGCGCTTGTAGCTCATGTCGGTGACATGGAGCAGGCCGTCGATGCCGCCGAGATCGACGAAAGCACCATAGTCGGTGATGTTCTTCACAACGCCGTCGATGATCTGGCCTTCGGTCAGGTTCAGGATCAGGCCCGAACGCTGTTCAGCGCGGGTTTCTTCCAGAACGGCGCGGCGCGACACCACGATGTTACCGCGGCGACGATCCATCTTCAGGATCTGGAAGGGCTGCGGCATGTCCATCAGGGGCTGCACGTCGCGAACCGGGCGAATATCAACCTGGCTGCCGGGCAGGAAGGCTACGGCGCCATCAAGGTCAACGGTAAAGCCGCCCTTAACACGGCCAAAGATCACGCCATCAACGCGCTTGCCTTCGCCAAATTCAGCTTCCAGCTTGTCCCAAGCGGCTTCGCGGCGAGCGCGATCGCGGCTGAGCATGGCTTCGCCATCGGCGTTTTCAACGCGATCAACGAAGACTTCAACTTCATCGCCGACCGACAGGCCGTGCGGTTGGCCGGGCATGGCGAATTCGCGCAGAGCCACGCGGCCCTCGCTCTTCAAGCCTACGTCGATGACGGCCTTATCATTTTCAATTGCGGTGATTGTGCCCTTAACCACGCGGCCTTCAAAGCCGCCGCCGTCGGCACCGCCGAGTGATTCGTCAAGCAGCGCGGCAAAATCGTCGCGCGTCGGGTTAGCCGAAGAGGCCATTAGGTGTTTCCTTACCGATATTTCCGGCCAAGCGGTTGTATCCGCCGGTCTTTTCTCCGTGTGCAGCGGGATTGCTGCCGACGGGCCAAAAGGGCCGATCCCTTCGCCGGACACCATGTCGCGACAAAGGTCCGTCAGGCCTAGGGCCATCGGGACGGGGCCGCTTAGGCGCAGACCTGCTGAAAAGCAAGGGAATTGGCGGGGTGCAGCCCAATAATTCAGTGCTTTGGCTACGGCCTAGGGGATTGTCCTTAGG
>JBEGLE010000106.1:0-3674 GCA_041183725.1 Pseudomonadota bacterium
CGAAAGGGCTCATAATCGGTTGGCGTGAATATTGGGATACCGGTGATGTCATGCGCCAAATGGGTGTGAATGCCGAAGCCCTGATGGCGGCTATGTGATATGCTAAAGCTTCATCATCTCAACAACTCGCGCTCACAAAAGATAGTCTGGCTGCTTGAAGAGCTTGCGGTCCCGTATGAACTGGTCTGCTATCAGCGTGACCCAGTAACGCTGATGGGACCGGAATCGCTTAAGGCTCTGCACCGGCTCGGCAAATCGCCAGTTCTTGAAGAAGATGGCAACCTGCTCTGCGAATCCGGTGCCATTACGCAGTATATCCTGTCGCGTTATGGCCAAGGGCGGCTCGCACCAAACCCTGCAGGTCCAGACCACATGCGATTTCTTGAATGCCTTTATTTTGCGGTCTCTGCCGGCATGAATCCTGTGATGTTCAAGGTCTATGCCCAAGCATTCGGTATAGTCGGAGAGCCGCTTGATATCGCAGCAAGCGCCGAACTTGAACACGTTCTTGGCTATATCGATGGCCTGTTAGAGGGCCGGCAGTGGCTGATGGGCGATCTTTTCACCGCAGCCGACATCCAGATGAGCTTTATTCCCGAACTGGCCAAGGCTGTGGGCGTCTTTTCGGGCCACCCCTTAATCGCCGCATGGCAAAAGCAGCTATATGCGCGCCCAGCCTTTCGCCAGTCGATCATTCGCGGCGGACCATATGACTTTGTCTCTATCCCTTAAGACAAAAAAGAAGGGAAGGCCCGAAAGCCTTCCCTTCCCTTCCCTTTTCTGATCAGAATATTGGAGACTTACTTGTAAGGATCAACCGGCTGCGGTGCCTTGATCACTTCAAGATCGATAAGCATCGAAAGCACATCCGAGATTGAATAGATGTGAACAATCTTATCGCCATCGAATTTGATCCAGCTGAACCACAGAACATCAAGCTGGTTTCCGGTTGGCGGCACGCCCATGTAGGGGCCGCCACTGTGCTTGCCATGGTGATGGCACAAGACGCAGATTTCATCGTCGCCTTTGCCCCAAGCCTTCAGTGTGCGATACAGGCTGGGAGGAAAAGTATCAAAAAGCGCCATGGGTGACGTTGACCATTCTTCGAACGTGCCCAGATCAGGGCGGTTCGGATTGTCGTAGGTCATCTTCGACTTATCCATGAAATCGTCGAAACCCGTCCAGTCACCGACGTTCAGCTTATCATGCAGATCCATCCACTGGTTGACCATGAACGTTTGACGATCAGTCAGCCCGTCAGTGATTTCAGCACGCTTTTCTGGCGAAAGTTTGAAGTCTGCAATGGTAAAAGGCGGAATGCGTCCGGCCATGGAAAGTCTCCAGATATAATGCCGAAAAAGCCGGCGTGATAATAAAAATGACCAACGGTATTTAACCGAGTTCGGATTGGCTTTTCCTGTTTGGCCCGCCATGTGCAACCTACCATTGGACAGGACATCCCCAATGTTTCCCTGATAGGCAGTCCTCACAAGGCAAGGGTGAGGACAGGCAGAACTATGACGCTTTCACTGCAGGAAATGTCGGACCGCTTCGAACTTCAGGATCTTCTGGTCGGCTATTGCTATGCCGTTGATGATAAGGACTTCGATTCATTGGATCAATTTTTCACCGAAGATGCGGTGATCGATTACAGCGAAATGGTCGGGATCAAAGGCAATCTGTCAGAAATCAAAACCTTCCTTCGCGGCAGCCTGGGCCCAATACCGATGGTGCAGCATGCAGTCATGACCACCCAATACAAATTTGATGGCGACACGGCCGAAACCCGAACAGTCTGTCAAAACCCGATGGTTGTGCCCGGCGATGACGGCGAAATGCAGCCGATCTTTTTTGGCCTGTGGTACATCCACACATTCCGCCGAACAGCGCAAGGTTGGCGGATTGCAAGCCTTTATGAAAAGAAGTGCTACAATCACAATCTTCCTGAATATGTAAAAGCGATGACGGCATGAGCCCGGGTCAGGGCGATCCTTGCTGCCTATCGGCGCACCCATGAAGCTGCTTAATCGCCTAGTTTCCGCAGTTCTTATGGCCTTGGCTGCTGGCCTGATATGGCTTGGCGGACAATTGCTGCTGGCTGGCGGCTCGCCTTATTATGTGATTGCGGCGCTGCTATTGGCGGCCACATCTTGGCAATTGTGGCGGCAATCGAACACGGCACTTACACTGTTCGCGGCCCTTTGGCTGGGCACTTTGCTTTGGGCGATATGGGAGTCCGGCCTGAACGGGTGGACGTTGGCTGGAAGGCTGGGTTTGCTAACCGGCATCGGCTTGTGGCTGCTTACCCCATGGGTACGCAAATCGTTGGGGCTATCGGCATCAAGCCCACTCAGTCGAACCGCGCTTGGCTTGGCAATGGGCTTGGCTATCGGCGGCACGGCATGGGTATTTTGGAATGACCGGATCACCGGGGGAACCGATCTGTCGCACCTCGCTGCGGGCCCATCTGATCCAGACAAAGGGGACTGGACCAGCTATGGCAATGTTGCTGGCGGCAACCGCTTCTCACCGCTTGTGCAGATCACCCCTGATAACGTTGGCGCACTGACTGAAGCTTGGCGCTTTTCCCTTGGTAAAGAGCCTAATGGCGAAGCCGCTCCGTTCGAGGCAACACCTCTTAAAGTGGGCGACAAACTGTTTTTCTGCACCGGATACAACGACATCATCGCCCTTGATGCTGAAACAGGCAAGCAAGTGTGGCGATACAAGTCGCACACGGATGCGGATGGTATTTTTGGCCAGACCTGCCGCGGTGTGACCTATTTTAAAGCGCCCAATAGCGCTGCTGGAACAGTTTGCGCTGCGCGTGTGTATACGGCCACAATCGATAGCCGCCTGCTGGCAGTGGATGCCGAAACGGGCAAACCTTGCGCTGACTTTGGCCTCAATGGTGCCGTTAACCTGCTTAAAGGCATGAGCGCAGCCCCCAAGGGCTATTATCACATGACGTCGCCCCCCACGGTAATCGCGGGCAAGTTGGTTTTGGGTGGTTGGGTAACCGATGGCCAAATGATCGGAGAACCATCAGGCGTTATCCGGGCTTATGATGCCATATCCGGTAAACTGGCATGGGCATGGGATATTGGCCGCTCTGATCGCTCTGGAGAGCCAGGCCGCGGCGAAACCTATACCCCCGGCACCCCAAACAGTTGGAGTGTGATGAGCGCAGACCCGGCCCTTGGCCTTGTTTATGTGCCCATGGGCAATGCTACACCTGACTATTATGGTGGCCAGCGTACGGCAGAGATGGACAAATATTCCAGCGCTGTGGTCGCTCTAGATGCCTCAACCGGAAAACCGCGTTGGCATTTTCAGACAACTCACCACGATTTGTGGGACTATGACGTTGCCTCACAACCGGTGCTAGTTGATCTGGCAGATGGGCGGCCTGCCCTGCTTCAGCCCACCAAGCGGGGTGAACTGTTCATGCTGGATCGCCGCACTGGCAAGCCGATTGCCCAAGTAACCGAAAAGAAGGTTCCCGTGAGCAATGCTTTAGGTGAGCGGTCTTCGCCCACGCAACCATTTTCGACCGGCTTGCCGAATTTTACCGGGACTATGCCCAGTGAAAAAACCATGTGGGGCGTGGCTCTGATCGATCAAGCTTGGTGCCGCCTGCGCTTCAAACAAGCACGATTTGATGGCCCCATGAC
>JBEGLE010000107.1:0-8327 GCA_041183725.1 Pseudomonadota bacterium
GGTCAGGAGCAGGCGATTAAGGGTCATAGCAATGTCCCCGCCCTATAGCGCACAAGCGCGCTTGCCCACGAAAATAACCGATCCCGAAAAGTGGCAAAATTTCCCACTGATCGGGAACTGCCGTCTTTCCGCAAGAGACGCTTATGGCGAAAGTCCCACAATTCAGCCACTTTACGAAATTGGCACGTCCCATGCATAGTTAAGCTTATAGACTGCAAAACTGCTTAATTGTTTGAAGAAAGGACTACCAATGCCTGTTTTTACCACTCTGACTGCCCGACTGTCCGCTGCGGCGACAGCGCTCACGCTCTCGTTGATCCTGTTCGCCAATACCCTATCGGTGTCTCAGCATGATTTGGTCGCCACCAGCTTTGTCGGAGCCTTGGCATGAGCGCGTTGAAAGGCAATGGCGGCGGCAGCCCCAACCGTTTTCGGCTGGATAAGGCGAATGGCAAGCTGATGGGCGTCTGCTCTGGCATCGCCGATTATTTCGGCCTTGATGTCACCTTGGTGCGCATCGCTTGGGTTGTCGGCACCCTGCTGGGCGTCGGCTCGCTGATCCTCGTCTATTTGGCGATTGGTTTGATTGCTGATTAAACCGCCGCCGTCTTGGCGAAGGGGGAGAAGTTGGTGTCGGAATCGAATACGTCTACCCCTTCGCGGCGTTTCAATGCGCCGACCACCACATAGGTGACCGGGGTCAGGGCCACTTCCCACAGGGTCTTGATGATCCATTGGGTGATGGCCAAGGTGATGATCGATTGCCCGCTCCACCCCGCTGCGCCCAAAAAGGCCAGCGGATAGAACAGGGCGCTGTCCACGCCTTCGCCAAAAATGGTGGAGCCGATGGTGCGGCTCCACAGATGTTTGCCTGCGGTAAGGACCTTCATCTTGGCCAGCACGAAGCTGTTTACGAATTCCCCCGCCCAAAACGCGATGACCGAGGCAAAGACGATGCGTGGGGTTTGCCCGAAGACCGATTGATAGGCGGCTTGGTTTGGCGCTTTCACATCAACGCCCAGAACGCGGTACGTATCAGAGGCCAGCGCCCATTCTGGCGTGGGCGGAATGTTCACCACCACGACTGACATCAGCACCATAAACAGTAGGGCGAAAAAACCGGCCCAGATGCAGCGGCGGGCGTTGGCATAGCCATAGACCTCGGTCAGCACGTCACCCAGAATATAGCCGATGGGGAAAAACAGCACACCCGCGCCAAAGCGGATCGTGCCCAGCAGCGGCAGATCAAGTTGCGCCTGTTTGGCCGCGCCGATCAGATTGGACAGCAGCAAAATGGTGACAAAAGCCGCCAGCATATAGTCAAAATAGCGAAAGTGCCGCCGTGCTCCATCGCTGCCGGCTATGCGGGTAAGGTGGGGCGCATGGCCTGCGGGTGTTTGGGTGGGGTTGGTCATAGGGCCTTAGCCTATAGTGGTTTGCGCCCCGCGCAAGAGCGCCCTATGAGCAGCCGGTCGATTCCCAAGCCGGAGACGACCCACAGCGCGCCCGTAGTTCAACTGGATAGAGCACGAGCCTTCTAAGCTTGGAGTTGCAGGTTCGAGTCCTGCCGGGCGCGCCATTCTTCCTATGATCACACCACCACACATGCTTTGCGAATGGGCAACTTTTGTCTGTTCGGGCACCCTTTTATAGTACTGGTAAGCAGTGAGACGCTGCGGCTGATCATTCGGTATGATTTTATTTTGCCACAAGGCCGAGGACGGTGGGGTCATGGCGAATTTCTCGGCGGGCCATGGCCTCCCATAAGAAGGGGAAACCAAGTTCATCGGACATTTGTGCCACGCGCAGGGTTTCAGGATCGCTGACAGGTAGGCCGCCGCCCAGCGTTTCAATGTGCCATGCGAGACGGCAGCGATGTTCAAGGGTGATCGCCCGGAGATGGGCCTGACGCAAGTCCTTGGCGACAACAAAAACGCCGTGATTGCGCAGGATCGCCCATTTCGCGTTGCCCAGAGCTGCCGCGGCTGCTTCGGCTTGGGATTCACCGTCAACAGTGCCAGCATATTCATCATAGAAAACCGGATCGCCCTCAACCTGCCCGCCGGTTTGGTCATAGACCTGTGGTATGCGTCCTGCCGCGGCCCAAATCGACCCCCAGAGCGGATGGTTATGGATCGCGACCTTCAGGTCATGTCGGTTCCTATGGACGGCCAGATGCAAGCCGATAGCCGGTGTCACGTTCCATTCACCCCCGATCACCTGCCCTTGGCCATCAACCCGGATAATATCGTCTGCCGTCAATTCATCCCATGCCAGTTCCCATGGGTTTACCAAAAAGCTGCCATCGTCCTGAGCCAGGGTGATGTGTCCGGCAATGTGATCATTATAGCCTTCGCGATGCAGAATCCGGCACAGAAGGGCCAGTTCCTGTTGTGGAGAAAGACTGGGTAGCAGCGGGTAGCGGCCTGGCAGCGGTGCCAGTTTTTCGAGGATTGGATTGCTGCGGACTGGATTGATCATGGTATGGACCTTTTTATCAGTTCCACTGCGTTGAGGCAGTGGCGGTATCGGCCAATCTGACGCCACCGATACCCAGCGCGTCTCGCGCTGCTTCGGGGGGCAAATGGAAGATGTCCTCGAAACGCATCATAAAGATTGGAGCCGATTTTCGTCCAACATTGGAGCCGCGCTCAAGGGCATCGAGAGCGGTCAGCCAGGTTTGCGGATAATGCAGCACGGCCCGTGTGAGTATCCTTGTCGAACCTAAGATTGAAAAGGCTGATAATTCTCCAGCCAATTCGGGCGAGAGGTGAACGAACAGATTGGTTAGCCGCATATAATAGGGCACCAGTTCGCCGATAAAATCGAAGCCACCACCGCCAAGAATGTGCTCTAGATCATGGGTCTGACCGGCGCGGAGCTGGAAATATTCGAAATCATTTTTTGGCACAAACGGAGGCACGATGTTAACATCAAGGGCATTGTCGGTAAGTTGGGCATAGAAAATTCCACCGACTGTATCCGCAGAATATTGCTGTAAGTCCTCAAGCGTAAAGGTTGATGAGAAACCTTCACGAAACCAATCGTCTAAAGCAGGATTTCTTATCCGTTCGGCGGCAATCAGGGCATTGATATGGTCGATGTCCTGTACTTCGCGCAAAATCTCTACGAGCTTGATCGAATCGGATGGGGTGGGAACATCCGGGCCGTTGCGTCGCAGCAGGTGTGTCGCCACCCAGTCCCTGATCCGCGCGTCGTTGAGATACTTCGACGAACTGGTCAGAACGCTGCTATTGGTTTCTACCGTCGTGACACCCTGCATCAAATAGGAATAGTCGGCCATATCAGTCTCCTGAATTCGAGGCTTGGCAATTGAGGGAAGCGGCTAGATCCGCTGGGACTGAAACAGGGAAGCGCAGCAGCATTTGGGCCATGCCTTTGGCTGCTGGATCAAGCCGCGTATTGGCGTTGATGCCGCCCGACAGGGCTCCTTCGATCACAAAGTTAAGGGCATGGACCCCCGGAGCATCATAGATGCGAACCGCGATTTTCTGACCGTTGTTCCCAAGGTGCTGATACCATTCGCTTACGGTATCTGCGGTCAACGCCGCTTTGATAAAGGGCAGCCACTCTGGCTGACGGGCAATCACAGCCACGTTAAAAAGCTGCCCTTTGTCGCCGCTTCGCGCCCAAGCCAGTTTGACGAGATCTATTTTGACGGGGTCTTTAAGCCGTGCCTGAACCTGTGTGTCTTGGCCCATGCTGGCAGGGGGAGCAATGGGCTCGCCTGCGGCAACGGGAACAGGGTATGCAGTGCCGCCGATGGTCATGGTCGCTGAAACAGTTTGCTTGTCGATCAAGAACAGAAAGGTTCCGGTCAGCGGCATCACATGTGTGGCAAGGTTGATCGAGGTGCCAACCGCCATACCCGATATTCCGGCCCATTGTTCGCGGGCAAAAATTGCTGCACCTTCTTGGGTGGGATGATCGACGATCAGTTTGGAAATCAGTTCGCGTGTGCCAGCAATCGTTCTATGTGGGCCAAAGCTGAGCTCTGCGCCGATCATCACGGTTTCGGTGAGTGTAAAATCAGGCAGGTTACAATTGCCAAGCAGTATCCTTGCGCGCGTGAATAGAGCCTGCGCTTGCCTCTCTGCTTTTTCCAGGGCGTCCTCCCCAATAACCGGCTGATAGGCAATTGCCCGCCAACTCTTGTCGAAGATGATGCAAGCTTTGTAGCAATCCGTTGGTGGTCGTCCTTTTGCTCCGCTAACGTGAACCCGATCAGGCGCGATTTGATTCAGCCTGACCGCGCTAAAATCGCAGCGGACATCGGCAACGATATAGTCTGCAGGATCATTGACTTCGTAAAGGAGCTGTTCGGCAACCGTTCCAATTGAGACGAGGCCACCGGTCCCTGGGGGCTTGGTGATGACAACCGTGCCGTCGTCATGGCACTCGCCAATAGGATAGCCTATGTTCGCCCAATCCGGCACATCGCGCCAATCGGTGAAGGTCCCTCCCGTTACCTGGGCACCGCATTCAAGCAAATGTCCAGCAAGTGTCCCGGCGGCCAGCAGATCATGATCTTCGGGTTTCCAACCGAATTCATGTATCAGCGGGCCCAATACGACCGCGCTATCAACCACCCGCCCGGTTACAACTATGTCAGCGCCAGCAGCCAGCGCCGCTGCAATGGGAAAAGCGCCCAGGTAGGCATTGGCGCTGATGATGCTGTCAGGAAAAGGCGCGCCGTCAAACATATCGCGTTTTCGGGCTGCTCTTAGTGCCGCGATATGATCCTTTAGGTCGTCCCCTTCGACATGGGCGACAGTAAGCGCAAGTCCCTTTGCGGCAATCAAGGCTTCAAGCGCCGCCGCAAGTCCGGAAGGGTTAACCCCACCGGCATTGGCGACGACCTTTACCCCCTGTGCGGCAATATCTTGCAAATAGGGGCCAACATGAACTGTCAGAAAATCAGTGCCGTAGCCCGCTTCGGGATCTGCAGCCTGCATTCTGCCAAAGATACCCATTGAGCCTTCGGCCAGATAATCGAATATAAGATAGTCGAGATGACCCGCTTCTAGCAGTTGCGGCACTGAGAGTGCGGTATCTGAGAAGGATGCGGTTGCGCCGCCGATACGGACGATCTTTTTGCGCGCGCTGTTTTCACCCATGGCCCGTCCTCTCTTTATGCGGAACCTGGCTATCAGGAACAATTGCTATAAAATGTCACTGTCGTTACAATTGAACGATGATGAAAAAGGATCGGGTATTGGTGGCCGAAGTTCTGCGGGGCGCGCCGTGGCTTGCAGGATATCCCGATGATCTCGTGAACCGATTGGTTAGCGAAGGGCGTTTGCATCGGCTTAATGTTGGTGAATGGGCTCAGGCGGAAGGCGATGATCGCCCCGGCCTATCGGTGATTATTTCCGGCTTGCTGCACTCCTATTGTGCTGCGCCTGGTGATCGCGAAGTCCTGATTGGCCTTGTTGGCTCTGGTTCGGTTATAGGCCACGCAACACGCTATAGCGGAGGGCCGCGGCTGGTTACTGCCGTATGTGTCGAACCCAGCACATTGCTTGAATTGTCAGAAGAGGCGCTGGATCGGATCGGCGCAGAGGCTCCCCATATCTGGCAAGCGATGGCCGGCTTTGCCTATGCCCATATGCGAAGTGCCGTGCGCATGGCGGCCGAGGTCATCTCTTTGCGCCCCCGTGAGAGAATTGCAGCACGATTACTGGCATTCCACGATCATACCCAGGCCAAGGAGCAGCGTGTCATCAAGGTTAGTCAGGAATTGCTGGGTGAAATGATGGGTCTTACGCGCAAGACGATAAACCATCATCTTTCAAACTTTGAGCAGGCCGGATTAATTAGAGTTGGTTACGGTAAAATTGAGCTAATCCATATCGATGGCTTGCAAATGATCGCAGACCGCGTGAGCTGAGCGGATGCCAGTAAGCCCTGTAGTAAGGATGCAAATGATGCCCAATTATGTTGACAGGGCAGGCTTGAAGATTGCTGAAACGCTGGCTTCATTTCTGGAAAGCCATGTCTTGCCCGGCTTGGGTTTGGCTGCAGATGGCTTTTGGCAAAATGCAGCAGAGATTTTTCATCGCTTCACGCCAGAGAACCGAACTCTGCTGTCGTACAGAGATCACTTGCAGCTAAAAATAGACAATTGGCATACCATTCACCGTGGCAAAGGCCATGATGCGGCCGCGTATCAAGCCTTTCTGTATGAGATTGGTTACTTGGCCGATGCGCCTACGCCCTTCACGATCGGCACTGATAATGTTGATGATGAAGTCGCACGCATTGCTGGGCCGCAACTGGTTGTGCCGATCCTAAACGCGCGTTTTCTGCTCAATGCGGCAAACGCACGGTGGGGAAGCCTATTCGACGCCTTGTACGGAACCGATGTGATCCCTGGCCTGCCCCAAGGGAGCGGCTATGACCCTGTCCGCGGGGCTGCAGTTATTGAAAGGGCGCGACAGGCACTTGATCAGGCCATACCAGGCTGGGCCGCGGCGATAAATGGCGGCGCCCATCCGGCCCTTGTTGGTCGCCGACCGGGCGGCTTACTCTTTGTGCATAATGGACTGCACATCGAATTGGTGATCGATCGCGAGCATCCCATTGGTCGCACCGAAATGGATGGTATCGCTGATATTATTCTTGAATCTGCCTTAACCACCATTGCCGATTTGGAAGACTCAATCGCGGCTGTGGATGCTGCGGATAAAGTGGCAGCCTATGCCAATTGGCTTGGTTTGATGAAGGGTGATCTTGCCGCCAGTTTTGACAAGGCAGGCCAATCAATCACACGTATGCTTGCTCCCGATCGCGAATGGATGACGCCTGACGGGCAACCTCTGACACTTCAGGGTCGCAGTCTGATGTTCGTTCGCAACGTTGGCCACTTGATGACAACACCTGCAGTGCTGATGCCGGATGGCGCCGAGGCACCTGAGGGCATACTTGACGGCATCGTAACCAGTCTGATCGCGCTCTATGATTTGCAGGGCAAAGGCCTCTATCGCAACAGTCGAACCGGCTCGATTTATATCGTAAAGCCGAAAATGCATGGACCGGAAGAAGCCGGCTTTGCTGACCGTTTGTTCGGCGCAATTGAAGATATGCTCGGCCTTTCCCGCAACACCATCAAACTTGGCCTTATGGACGAAGAGCGGCGCACATCGGCCAATCTTGCAGCGTGTATACACGCCATCCGCAACCGGGTTGCTTTTATTAACACCGGTTTTCTCGATCGCACCGGTGATGAAATCCACACATCGATGCAGGCAGGCCCCATGGTCCGCAAGGCCGCGATGAAAAGCAGCACGTGGCTTCTCGCTTATGAAGAGCGCAATGTCTGCATCGGCCTTGCCTGCGGTCTTTCTGGTCGCGCGCAAATAGGCAAAGGCATGTGGGCTATGCCCGATCGCATGGCTGACATGTTGCGTGACAAGGTCGCTCATCCTTTGAGTGGGGCAACCACAGCTTGGGTCCCATCGCCAACTGCCGCCACGCTTCACGCCCTGCATTATCATGCGGTTGATGTCTTCGCGATACATGGCGCTCTGGCCAGCAAAGAAGTTCCCGGACTGAAAGCGCTTCTTACCTTGCCCTTGGCCGGAGGCACGAACTGGTCGCCAGAAGAGATACGCGATGAAATCGACAACAATGCCCAAGGCATTTTGGGTTATGTTGTTCGCTGGATCGATCAGGGGGTTGGTTGCTCTAAAGTTCCAGACATAAATGACATCGGCTTAATGGAAGATCGCGCAACTTTGCGTATTTCTTCACAACACATGGCCAATTGGTTGCTGCATAATATTATTAGCGAAAGTGATGTTGACGCGGCGTTCCAGCGCATGGCGGTGCGTGTAGACAGGCAAAATACTGCGGATCCTGCCTATTTACCAATGGCGGATAATTGGGATACGAGCCTCGCATATCGCGCCGCCAAGAGCTTGGTCTTCGATGGCCTTGTCTCGCCAAGCGGATATACAGAGCCTCTGCTTCATGCTTTCCGCAAAGAAGCGAAATTGGTGTAATTGCAGCTCTGCTGCGCCGACACTATTGCCGGATTTTGACTGCAAGAACAGATTGCCATCTGCGGTCTGCATTGCGCATGGGCCAAGCCTATGCGCACACGGCTTTGTATATGTTTTAGAAGGTGCGGCGCGCCAGCGAAGCGAGCGCTTTGGCGCAGGTTGCACTTCGCTCTTCCGCTTGGGAACTATTGTTGCGACCGCTTTAGGCCGCTTAATCTCTCCTGCCGCGTTCAGGGTAAGCGGATCCCGCGACCGCGCCTTGGTAAGATTTAAGGTTTAATCGTTATAGACAATTTGCACGGT
>JBEGLE010000108.1:0-3341 GCA_041183725.1 Pseudomonadota bacterium
ATTGCCGCGGCGCGGCGTGGTCTTAGGCGCTTATGGCGGAGACGACACAACAGGCCTGGCTGGCCCGGGCAGGGCAATATCCCCCGCGACTGATCGAGGCGGCTTTGGCGATGAATGCCAACGATCTGCCGCGCGCCGAACCCTTGCTGCGCGAACAGCTGCGCGACGATCCGTTTGATGTCTATGCCATCCGGATGTTTGCCGAACTGGCCGGCCGGATTGGCCGCTATCGTGATGCCGAAAATCTGTTGCGCCGGGCCTTGGAGCTATCACCCGCCTTTACCCCAGCGCGGGCCAATCTGGCCTTGGTACTCTATCGCCAGAACCGCCCGGCCGAGGCCTTGGCAGAGCTTGATCGGGTGGTGGCCGAAGATCCTGACAACCCCGGTCATGCCAATCTGCAAGCCGCTGCCTATGGCCGCACCGGTGATTTTGACGAGGCGCTGGCGCTCTATGCCACTGTGCTGGAACAGGCCCCTGATCAGCCCCGCGTGTGGATGAGCTATGGCCATATGCTCAAAACCGTGGGGCGTCAGGCGGATGGTGTGGCAGCCTATCGCAAGGCGATTACCCTGATCCCGGCCTTGGGGGAGGCGTGGTGGAGCCTTGCCAATCTCAAGACTGTGCGCTTTTCCGATGATGATCTGGCAGCGATGGCGGCAGGCCTCGCGCAGCCCGGCATAGCCGAAGAGGATCGTTTCCATCTTGATTTTGCCTTGGGCAAGGCGCTGGAAGATCGCGGTGATGCCCCGCGCGCCTTTGCCCACTATGCCGCGGGCAATGCCTTGCGCCGCCAAAGCCTGCGTTATGATGCCGATGAGACAGAGCAATTCGTTGATCGCCTGATTGCCATGGCCACGCCCGAATTTTTCGCGGCGCGGCAGGATTATGGCTGCGATGCGCCCGATCCGATCTTCATTTTGGGCATGCCGCGCGCTGGTTCGACTTTGGTTGAGCAAATTCTTGCCAGCCATTCAGCGATAGAAGGCACCACGGAACTGCCGGATATTCCCGCTTTGGCGCGGCGCGATGCCCAATATCCCGATGGTTTGCCCGATTTAAGTGCCGAGCAACTGGCCCGGCTGGGTGAGGACTATCTGAAGCGCACCCGCATCCAGCGCAAAAGCCAGCGGCCGCTGTTCATTGATAAATTGCCCAACAATTGGGCCCATGTGGTGTTTATTGCCCTGACTTTGCCGCATGCCAAGATCATCGATGCCCGGCGGCATCCGCTGGCTTGCTGCTTTTCCAACTTTAAACAGCACTTTGCCCGGGGTCAGGCCTTTTCCTATGCGCTGGACGATATGGGGCGCTATTACCGCGATTATGTGCGGCTGATGGCCCATATGGATCTGGTTCTACCGGGACGGATCCACCGGGTGATTTACGAAGATATGGTCGATCACACCGAGCGCGAAGTCCGCCGCCTGCTTGACCATTGCGGCCTGCCGTTCGAACCGGCCTGCCTTGCTTTTCACGAGACCGAGCGCGCCGTGCGCACCGCCAGTTCCGAACAGGTCCGCCAGCCAATCTTTCGCGAGGGGACACAGGCTTGGCAACCGTTCTCAGACTTCCTCGATCCCTTGCGGCAGGCTCTGGGATCGGTTTTGGATGCCTATCCTGCAGTGCCTAAAGCGTTGTAATTGGGTGACAGGCGGCAGATTCTTGGCCGCGAAAGTGCCAGTTTGCTTGACGTAACGGCTCGTCTGAATCAATGGTTTAGGAAAATCACCTTAGCCAAGATCAAGGATACTGCATGCGAAACTCTGCGCGCCGCGCCACTCTTGCCGTGCTGTTTGCCAGCTCAGCTCTCGTTTCCCTGCCCGCATTTGCTGCTGAAGCCCAGTCGGCTGACGCCGGGAATGATCCCAATGTGATCGTGGTTACCGCGCAAAAACGCAGCGAAAACATGCAGAACGTGCCGATTTCGATTCAGGCACTCGGCACCCAGAAGCTCGCGCAGCTTAATATCTCTGATTTTAAGGGCTATACCCAGCAACTGCCTTCGATCAGCTTCCAATCGTTCGGCGAACCGGGCACCAATGTCATTTACATGCGCGGCGTGGCCTCTGGCGGCGATGGCAACCACTCGGGTTCGCTGCCTTCGGTTGGTGTCTATCTGGATGAACAGCCGGTCACCACCATCGGCGGTAACCTTGATGTTCACGTTTATGACATCGCCCGTATTGAAAGTCTGTCTGGGCCGCAGGGCACGCTTTATGGCGCTTCATCCGAAGCCGGCACCATCCGTATCATCACCAATAAGCCCAGCACTGGCGGCTTTGCCGCGCGGGTTGATGGCGAAGTAAACACAGTTGCCCACGGCGGGATCGGCGGCAAGTTGGAAGGTTGGATCAATGCCCCGCTGTCGGATCGCGCTGCGCTGCGCGTGGTCGGCTTCTATCAGCGCGATGCTGGTTTGATTGATAATGTGACGGGTTGCCGCGCCTTTCTGCCAGAGACCAATCCGCTGGGTTGCCCCCCAGCAACCGCTGGCGGCCTTCGCGTAAATAATGCGGCCCAGGTGAAAAAGAATTATAACGACACCGAGATTTCCGGTGGCCGTGCCGCGCTGAAGGTTGAACTTGATGATAATTGGACGGTGACTCCCACTGTCATGTATCAAGACACCCGCAGCCATGGCATCTATGCCTATGATCCTAGCGTGGGCGATTTGAAGGTTCAGCACTTCTTCCCCGAATACCGCAGCGATCACTTCGTTCAGGCGGCGCTTACCATCGAAGGCAAGATCGGCAATTGGGATATGACCTATGCTGGGGCCTATCTGGATCGCAAGGATTCGCAGTCGAGCGATTACACCGATTACGCAGAAACCTACGATTCGATGTATGCTTCAGTCGGTGGTCTTTCGGGCTATTTCTATTATCAGGATGCCGCAGGCCACACGATTGATCCACGGCAGAATGTGTTGAGCTCTGACCACTTTAAGAAGATGAGCCACGAATTGCGGATCTCGTCACCGGCTGATGCGCCGCTGCGCTTTGTTGGCGGGGCTTTCTATCAAAACCAGTCGAACGACATTCATCAGGACTATAAGGTTGCCAATCTGGCCGCCGCCCTTTCGGTTAACGGCAGCCCCGGCACTCTGTGGCTGACCCAGCAACACCGGGTTGATCGCGACTATGCGGGTTTTGGTGAACTGAGCTATGATGTGACACCAAAGCTCACGCTGACCGCCGGTGGTCGCGTGTTTAAGTATAACAATTCGCTGATCGGCTTCTTTGGCTTCGGTCGCAATCCGGCCAGCGGCTTTAGCGCCTCACCCTACAACGCCGCGGGTTCTTCCAAGACGGGTGCGATCCAGTGTTTCACCACTACAG
>JBEGLE010000109.1:0-6152 GCA_041183725.1 Pseudomonadota bacterium
CGCGGGATGATGCAGGCAAGTTCCTGCCCGCCTATGTCGAACAGGGCGTGTTCCTGCGTGATCCTTTTGTGAGCCTCGATATAGATGGTGTGGGTCAGTTGGTCAGCCTTGCTGCTGAGCGCGGAAGGATGACCCGCCCGGGTATCAAGCTAGGCATTTGCGGCGAGCATGGCGGCGATCCTCTAAGCATAGCTTTCTGCGAGAAGGTTGGCCTCGATTATGTCAGTGCCTCGCCCTACCGCGTGCCGATAGCGAGACTGGCCGCTGCACAGGCGGCTTTGGGTCAAAGCTGAAGCATATGCGATTTATCCGATGCCTTGATAAACCTTTCATATAGAAGCGTTATTTCCTGATTGTGCCTTTGTCATAGATTGTTCTACGCTTTAAATGCCATACGGTTCTAGGGGCTAACCACGATCAAGTCGGTGACCTGGGTGCCGGCTGTGTTGTCATTGCGCTGGATTTACACGGCTATAGCAACCACATTGCAGACGCATTGCAATCGATTGCAAATCGCATGTGGCCATGGCAGAATGCTGCTTAAGGAATGACGCGCAGGGACGCATGGTTTGAGGAGGCAATCGGATGGTAATTGTGCGGTATCTGCTCAGAGCTCTGGCGCCGATTACAGTTTTGCTGGGATCGGCAGTTCCTGCTTTGGCGATAGAGGAGCCAGCGACGGTTTCGGCTAGTTCGCCTGATGGTGCCCTTGCTGTGAGCCTGACAACCGATGCCGATCAGGCGATCCAATGGACACTTGTGCGCAAAGGCAAGCCGCTAATTGCGCCCTCAGGCCTGGGATTTATCCTGATTGATGGGCTGAACATGGTTCGCGGCTGGACCATTACCGGGGCCGAGCGGGCTTCTGGTGATGATACCTGGGAACAGCCGTGGGGCGAGCGGCGTTTTGTGCGTGATCATTATAGTGAACTTCTGGTTCACTTCCGCCAATCAGACATACAAGGCGCGCGTTTGATGAATGTGCGTTTCCGGCTGTTCAATGATGGCGTTGGGTTTCGCTATGAAATTCCGGTGCAGCCAGCGATGCAGATCATGCGGATTGCTGATGAGCTGACCGAGTTCAGCGTGGCGCAAAAAGGAACGGCTTGGTGGGTCAAGGCACTGGAATGGAACCGCGAAGAGCAGTTGTATAACAAAACTCCTATCGCGGGCGTGGCCACGGCACAAACGCCGCTAACCATGCGTTTGGAGGATGGTACTCACTTGGCCTTTCATGAGGCCGCGTTAGTTGACTATGCAGCGATCAATCTGAAACGGGAGGATGGGCAAACCTTTCGCACAACGCTGACCCCGTCATCGCAGGGCGCACGCGTGATACGGGATCTCCCTTTTGCCACCCCTTGGCGTACGATCCGCATTGCCAATAGTGCAGCAGGACTGGTTGAAAACGACCTGGAACTTAACCTTAACGAACCTAATAAATTGGGTGATGTTAGTTGGTTCAAGCCTATGAAATATATAGGTATTTGGTGGGGCATGATCAAGGGCGACTGGACCTGGGCCGAAGGGCCACGGCATGGGGCGACCACCCAGCGGGCCAAGCAATATATTGATTTTGCCGCCAGCCACGGATTTGGCGGGGTCTTGATCGAGGGTTGGGACAAGGGCTGGAACGGGGATTGGCTGGGCCATGGCGATGATTTCAGTTTCACCCAAGCTGTGCCCGATTTCGATCTTAAGGCGGTTGCCGCCTATGCTGGGGCAAAAAAGGTCGAACTGATCGGCCACCATGAAACCGGCGGCAATATCGGCAATTATGAGAGCCAGCTTGATGATGCGATGCGGCTTTATGCCGGATTGGGGATGCATTCGGTCAAGACTGGCTATGTTGCCCATATTGGCGGAATCAGCACTCCAGGGGAGCGACCCGGGACGGTGCGTATGGAATATCACGATGGTCAGATTATGGTCCGGCATCACCAGAAAGTAGTGGAGACTGCGGCCAAATATCATCTGACCATCGATGCCCATGAACCGGTGAAAGATACCGGTCTGCGGCGCACCTATCCCAATTGGATCGACCGTGAGGGCGCGCGGGGCATGGAATATAATGCCTGGGGGCAGTTCTCCAATCCGCCAGAGCATGAGGCAACACTGGTCTATACCCGGATGCTGTCAGGCCCGATGGATTTCACCCCCGGCGTGCTGAGCCTAGAGGGGGCAAACCACGTGCCATTGGCCTCAACCTTGGCCAAGCAATTGGGACTGTATGTGGCGATCTATTCGCCGATCCAGATGGCTGCCGATTTTGTCGAGGAACTGGAAAAACACCCCCGCGAATTGGACTTCATTCGCAAGGTGCCTGCTGATTGGGCAGAAAGCCACCTGATCGCGGGGGAGGTGGGCGAATTTGCCCTGTTCGCCCGCAAGGATCGCAATTCTGCCGATTGGTATGTCGGCGGGGTGAACGATGCCACGGCGCGAAACGTGGTCTTGCACTTTGATTTTCTCGATCCCAGCAAGACCTATACCGCCAGTGTTTATAAGGATGGCGAAGGCGCAACCTATTTAACCGATGCCCGCCACCGCATTGCTTATGATAGCCTTCGCTTGCACAAGGGTGATACTTATCGCCTGTGGCTGGCCCCCGGTGGTGGTGCAGCGATCCGTCTGCATCAGGGTAAGTAAGGATCACGAAATGGCAGAGAGATTGATTGGTGCGATTGAGGCGGGTGGGACCAAATTCGTTGCAGCCGTAGCACGCGAAGATGGCACGGTTTTGGCGCGCACACGCATCCCGACCGAGACCCCAACAACGTGCTTTCCCGCTTTGGCCGCATTCTTTCGTCAAGCAGCTGCCACCCATGGCCCAATTGCAGGATTCGGCGTTGCGAGCTTTGGTCCGATTGATATCGATCCGGCTTCGGTGAGTTACGGTACCTTTACCACCACGCCCAAGCCCGGCTGGGCTGGTGCTCGGTTTCACGATGTCCTGAGTGAGTTTTCCGCCCCGATTGTCGTCGATAGCGATGTGAACGGGGCAGCTTTGGGCGAATGGCAAGCAGGGGTTGGTCAGGGTTGCACCACACTGGCCTATACCACTATCGGCACCGGTGTCGGCAGCGGCGTCGTGCGGAACGGGCGCTCGGTGATCGGCTTTTCGCATTTCGAAAGTGGCCATATCCCAATTCCGCACGATCATGCCGCCGATCCCTTTGCTGGGTGTTGCCCCTATCACGGTGATTGCCTTGAAGGCTTGGCAAGCGGTCCGGCAATTGCGCAACGCTGGGGCCAGAGCCTGTCCGATCTTGGCAGCCCCGATGATAAAGTAGAGCTGATTGCTGGCTATATCGCCCAGCTCGCGGTTAGTCTGGTTCTGCTACATATGCCCGATCGTCTGATCTTTGGCGGCGGGGTGATGAAAGCCCCGGGGCTTTTGGCCGCGCTGCGCCGCGCGACCGAGGCCAAGCTTGCAGGCTATATCAAGGCCCCGCAGCTCGACGCGGGATTAGAGCATTATATCGTTGCCCCAGCCTTGGGCGATGATGCTGGTATTACTGGCGCGATCTTGCTGGGACGCCAAGCGCTCACCTGAGCTGGCAACCTAGGATAGAAATCCCACCTTATCCGCGCGGGCGCTTGATATCAAAGGCGACAACCAGCCGTTCGCCATCGTCAAACGGCACGGTGCCGTGGAAAGTGGTTGAGGGAAACATTACCAGCTTGCCCGGCTCTGGCTTGATCGTGAGATAGGGCTCCAATGCCAATCCCAATTCGGGCGGTGGGCCGCCGAAGGCGATATGGCCAGCCGGGGCAGGGCCCATGTCTTGCGGTGATGGCAGGGCGATATAGCAAGCGCTGCTGAGCCAGCCCATGGCATGGGTGTGCGGCACATTAAATCCCTGGCGGGCCAAGCGGACTGACCAGCTTCCTTCTATCAACAATGGCCCATTACGCTCCGTGCTTAGCAGCGGATGATTGGTCTCGGGCGCTGGCATCTGGGCAATGTGATAACGGGTGCAGTCTAGCAGCGTGGTTTTTAGCTTTTGCAGCAAGGGTTCGTGTCGCAGCAGAACCGAGCGGTCGGTTTGGGTGCCGCCGCGCACAGACTGTTCGATATAAGGGGCCTGGGCGGTATGCAGGCTGCGCAGCAATTCGGCGACTTCGTGTAAATCGCCGGCCGATAGACCAATGTCATAGGCGGCAATCAGTTGGTCTGGTCGATCTAGCCAGCGCCAGCGATCCTCTTTCAGTAGCCGCCAAGCCAATGAGAGATAGGGCCAGTAGAGCGGGGCAGAGGGACCCGTGGTGAGCGGCAAGGCCTCTGCCACTGCAACATGCGGCACACCAGTGCGTAGGGCATGGCGAATACGGCATAGGCTACTGACATCGCCGCGAAAATGGGCGGTCTGGGCCAGCAGCGCTTCAGCAGCGGCATTGTCATGTGCTTCCACTGCGATGAACAGGCGGCAGGTGATGATCGCTGGCGTGCTGCCCAAGTGTCGTTCTGCCTGATCAAGCACTGTAGCGGCAGCGGGCCAGTCTCTTGCCTGCGCCAGCATGCGAAACCAAGCGATCCATAAGGCGGCATCATCGGGGCGGGCGTGGCAGGCTTCGCTGTAATGATCGGCAAATTGGGCCTGATCGCCGTGGGTCCAGTTCAGGGTAGCCAAAGCCTTTAAGCCGTCATGCCAGCCCGGATTATCCGCCAGCATGCGTTTTAAGAGCTCTTTGGCCTCAGCCGCTTGTCCTTCTGAAATCAGCGCCAAGGCGTGATTGCGGGCCATATCAAAGTTGGCGGGATCAAAGCTCTGGGCACGGGCAAACAGAGCGGCGGCAGGCAAGCCCAATTCATAATGGGTTTGCGCCTGAAAAGCCGCCAGCACTGCATCGCTGGGGAACTGGGTCACAGCCTTGGCGATCAGTACATTTGCCTCAACATACCGCTGTTCCTGCCGCAGCGCCTGAATTTGATGGCGAAGAGTTAACAAGGCGGCTTCGTTTTGTGCCATGGCTTACGCCGCTGGGGCCTTGATCAATTGATCGATGAATTGTTGGTGGCTGGGCATGCGTTTCGCCTCAGCCATCATCGCGGCTTGCAGACGTTCAAGCCATTGCACGCCATCTGCTGTGCGATAGGCGAGCATCGGATCGGCCTGCTCAGGAATATTACCTTGGCCGATTTGTACCGCCGCCCAAGAGGCGGGGCCAAACAGATCCATATCGCGGGCAATAAGGCGGCCATTATGGCGGAAATGATCGATCTTCAGCTGGAGTGTATCAGGAATATCCATAGCGGCAGCATGGCGCCACAGTTCGGCATCGTCCCGCGTGTTTAGCTTGTAGTGCAAGATGATAAAGTCGCGGATGCGCTCCATTTCGGTGGTGGCGATATGGTTGAATTCCGCGGTTGTCGCCGGGTCAAAGGTCTTGTCGGGGAATAAGGCCAGGAGCTTGGAAATATTGGCTTGAATCAGGTGGATGGCAGTTGATTCAAGTGGTTCTAAGAAGCCGCTGGACAGGCCAACGGCGATAACGTTTTTGTTCCAGTGTTGGGTGCGGCGCCCGGCGGTAAAGCGGATCGTGCGCGGATCGCCAAGGGCCTTACCATCGAGCCGGCTGGCCAGTAGCTCCGCCGCTTTGTCATCATCCAGAAAGTCGCTGCAATAGACATAGCCGTTGCCGGTGCGGTGCTGCAACGGGATACGCCATTGCCAGCCCGCTTCGCGCGCAGTGGAGCGGGTGTAGGGTGTGGGTTCTCCGATGTTTTCGCAGGGCATGGCGACGGCGCGGTTGCATGGCAACCAGTGCGACCAATCTTCAAACGGGGTTTTCAGGGCCTCGGTAATCAGTAACCCGCGAAAGCCAGAGCAATCAATAAAAAGATCAGCGCCGATGCACTGGCCATCCGCCATGGTGACGCTGTTAACAAACCCGGTTTCGCTGTTTTGGTTCACGCCAGCAATCTTGCCCTCGATCCGCGTGACGCCGCGGGTTTCGGAATAGCCGCGCAGGAACCGGGCATAGAGCCCAGCATCAAAGTGATAAGCATAGTCGAAAGTGGACATGACCGAACGCGGATCGCGCGTGGGATGGGCAAATTTGCCGTCCTTGGCAGCGGCCCAAGCCATGCAAAGATCATCAAAACTAAATGCATGTCCCGCAGCGCGGGCAGCGATCCAGTGCTGGTG
>JBEGLE010000110.1:0-9206 GCA_041183725.1 Pseudomonadota bacterium
ACTTGGCGAACCGTGTCCATAGCCGGGCATCGGGATCAAGCAGTTGATCCACATCGGCGCGATCCAGCCATAGCTGTGTTAGGGGTTCAAGCGATTGGCCGGAATGGATGGCTTGGGCCAGAAATACGCCATTAATCCCACCGGCACTGGCCCCGGCAATAATATCAGCCAAGACCCGAAGATGCAGGCCGTGTTTCTGCGCTATGTGATCCAATAGGCGAAGATATACCGCTTGGCTGCCCTCTGACTGCCCTTTGCCACGGGTAAAATCACGGCTGGCTCTGCTGAGCTTCCAAAGCTCTTTGGTAACCCCATGCATGTAGACTGCCAGGCTGATGCCGCCATAGCAGACAAGCGCAATACGGAGTTCTTTCTGGCGCATGGGAAGAACATGGGACTTAAATTGTTAATAGGCAATTGCGTTCACGATCCGTTCCGCATACATTTGTTGCATGGCCAAACCGAAACGTCGTTATGTCTGCTCCGCCTGTGGCAGTGTTACCCACCGCTGGCAGGGACAGTGCGCTGATTGCTCTGAATGGAACACCCTTAGCGAAGAAGCGCCTGAAACAGCCTTTTCCGCCAAGCATGATCTATCAGGTGGTGGACGGGCACTGGATTTTGAACCTTTGGATGCCACAGGCGAAATGCCGCAGCGGCGCACCACGGGGCTAGCCGAATTTGATCGCGCCTTGGGCGGCGGTTTGGTGCCGGGTTCGGCAATCCTGATGGGGGGCGATCCCGGCATCGGCAAATCGACCCTGCTGTTGCAAGCGGCGGCCAAAATTGCGCTGGCGGGCGGTGACGTGGTCTATGTCAGCGGTGAAGAGGCCGCTGGGCAAGTGCGCTTAAGGGCTGAGCGGTTGGGGCTGGGCGGGGCTCCGGTTAGGCTGGCCTCGTCCACATCTGTGCGCGATATCCTCACCACCTTGGGGCAAATGGAGCCTCCCACCCTGCTGGTGATCGATTCGATCCAGACCATGCATTCCGACATGATAGAGGGCGCGCCCGGCACGGTCAGTCAGGTTCGCGCTTCGGCTTTTGAATTGATCCGTTATGCCAAACAAAGCGGTGTGGCGTTGGTGCTGGTTGGTCATGTCACCAAAGACGGCTCTATCGCTGGGCCACGGGTGCTTGAGCACATGGTTGATGTGGTTATGAGCTTTGAGGGTGAGCGCAGCCACCAATATCGGATTTTGCGCAGTTTGAAGAACCGCTTTGGCCCGGTCGATGAGATCGGCGTTTTCGCCATGGCGGGACAGGGCTTGGAAGAGGTGGGTAACCCTTCGGTACTGTTCCTGTCGGGCCGCGATGATCCTGTGCCGGGCAGCGCAGTATTCCCGGCGATGGAAGGCACCCGACCGGTGCTAGTGGAAATTCAGGCTTTGATCGTGCGTTTGCAAAGCGGGGCCACCCCGCGCCGCGCCGTGGTCGGCTGGGATAGCGGGCGCATGGCTATGTTGCTGGCGGTTCTGGAAGCGCGCTGCGGTCTGAATTTTTCCAACTGCGAAGTCTATTTGAATGTGGCTGGCGGATACCGCTTGGCCGATCCTGCAGCTGATCTGGCCGTGGCGGCGGCCTTGGTTTCGGCTTTGGCAGATAAGCCGCTGCCATCGGGCGCGGTTTGGTTTGGCGAAGTTTCGTTGGCTGGTGAAGTGCGCCCGGTTGCCCATGGCGGGCTGAGGCTGAAAGAAGCGACCAAGCTGGGCTTTACCGAAGCCGTTTTGCCGCCCGAAAGCGCTCAGGAAATTTCCGGTATGCGGCAATATGCCGCAGCGCATCTTAAGCGGCTCGTTGACCGGATATTGGGGGAAGGGTAGACCCCCTTCATTATGACCGGGTTTGATATCGTCGTTCTGATCGTGGTGGGCCTGACAGGCTGCATCGGCTTGCTGCGCGGGTTTGTGCAGGAAGTGCTGGCGCTTTTGGCTTGGATCGCCTCTCTGGCGGCAATCCACTATTTTCACGCCCCCCTCGCGCAGTACCTGCTGCCGTATGTTGGTGATCGCTTTGGCGCTTCTGGCGTACTTGCCTTCGCTGTGATGCTCATCCTGCCCTATGTGGTGGTGAAATTTATCGCGAAAAATATGGGGGAAATGAGCCGGGATTCCCTGATTGGCCCGATTGATCGGGTCATCGGCTTCGGCTTTGGCGCGCTTAAGGGCTTTGTCATCATCGTCATCGGTTTTTCGGTGCTGGTTCTGGGCTATGACACAGTCTGGGGCGTTGATGGCCGGCCAAATTGGATGACCCAGGCGCACAGCTATCGCTTCGTGAATGCGGCAAGCGAATCGCTGGTTAAAACTATCGCCCAGCGCCGCAGCGAAGCGGCCAATGCGGAGCATCGCCGTCACGTTAGCAAGCGCGCGGCCAGCAAGTGACCGCTGGGGCAGTGAAGCTCTACACGCTAGAGGTTTTATCTCTGGCGACCAGCCTTTCGGCTTGGCCCTATGATCCAGCGATGCCGTTTCATGGGAAAGCGCGTTCGCAAAGCTGTGGCTCCAGCCTTGCACTATCGTTGCAAGTAGGCAGCAAAGGGCAGATCAGTGGACTTGGCATAGCAGCCCAAGCCTGTGCCATCGGTCAGGCCAGTGCGGCCTTATTTGCCCAATCAGCGATAGGCCAGAGGCGCGACGATCTTGCACAGGCGGCGGCAGCGCTAGATGCATGGCTTCACGGAAAAGCAAACCTGCCGGATTGGCCCGGCCTTTCTGCTCTTAGCGCGGTTCAGGCCTATCCCAGTCGGCACGGGGCTATGTTGCTTGCATGGCGCGCGGCCTTAGATGCGCTTCCCTAAGCCATCTGGTCAAGCTAGAGCAGCACCAAGCCCTAGGGGAAACGAGACTATGAACGAACCAGCACGCCATCCTGATATCCAACCATCCACATCAGATATCGGCATGGTCATCGCCGCATCATCGGCCGGAACCGTGTTTGAATGGTACGATTTTTTTATCTACGCGACGCTGGAATCCACGCTTAAACAGGCCTTTTTCCCGACCGGTAGTGCCACGCTCAGCCTGTTGTTGTTCTGGCTGGTCTTTGCCGTTGGATTTGGTTTCCGACCCCTTGGCGCGATCCTGTTTGGCTTCTTAGGGGACAAATTGGGGCGCAAATATACCTTCTTGGTCACCGTAACCCTGATGGGAATCGCCACGGCGGGGGTGGGCTTTATCCCCTCTGCCCAGACGATCGGCTTGGCTGCTCCGGCCTTAGTGATCCTGCTGCGGATCATGCAGGGTCTGGCACTGGGCGGTGAATATGGCGGTGCGGCGATCTATGTGTCAGAACATGCACCGCCGGAGCGGCGTGGATTTTTTACCGGCTTCATCCAATCAAGCGTGGTGGGCGGTTTTGTTCTAAGCCTGATTGTGGTGTTGACTTGCAAGGGCTTGATGAGCGCAGAAACCTGGAGCGCGTGGGGCTGGCGCGTGCCGTTTATTCTCTCCATTGCACTGCTGGGTATTTCGCTGTGGATGCGCTTGAAGCTCTCTGAAAGCCCTGTTTTCCGAGCTATGCAGGAAGAGGGAGAGATCGCTGGCAATCCCTTTGTCGAAAGCTTTACCTATCCCGGCAATAAGCGCCGCATCTTTATCGCCCTTTTTGGCATTGCCGCAGGCCTGACGGTAATCTGGTATACTGCCACTTTTTCTGCCCGATCCTTTTTGTTGTCAGCCATGCGGGTGGAAGAAACCACCGCCAATGTGATCGTGGGTATTGGCGCGGCTCTGGGCATGGTATTCTATGTGATCTTTGGCCAGATTTCGGATCGTTTTGGGCGCAAAAAGCCGATCGTTATCGGTTATGCTCTGACACTGCTGCTGTTGTTTCCAACATTCTGGTTCATCGGCCATCATGCTAATCCCGGATTGGCACAGGCCTCAGAGCGTGCGCCGATTGTCGTCTCTGGGCCGGATTGTAGCTATAACCCCTTCAAGCCCGTGCAAACCAGCCACTGCGCCACACTGCAGGGTGATTTGGCGGGAATGGGAACCAGCTATGAATTGGGGCAGGGCGCAGCCCTAAGTATGACCGCGGCTGGCAAAGCTTTGCCACTTGATAGCTATCCCTGGGAGAGCAAAGACACCAAAATCCGCAGCGCCAAGCTTCAGGAATTGCTGAGCGCGGAAGGCTATAGCTTTGCCAAAGTTACCCCTTCGACTGGCGATTGCTTGGCTATTATTGGCGCATTGCTGGTCTTGATGGCGCTATCAGGGGCCACCTATGGTCCGGTCGCGGCGCTATTGTCTGAAATGTTTCCGGCGAAAATTCGCTATTCATCGATGTCGATCCCCTACCACATCGGCACCGGTTATTTCGGTGGATTTCTGCCCTTTATCGCTAGCTGGGTGATTGCCCGCACAGGCGATCCTTATGCTGGTTTGTGGTATACGTGGATCATCGTTGCAGTGGCCCTAGTGGTTGCCCTCTGGGGTCTGCAAGGCGGACTGCCGCGTGATTTCAGCGACGATGCGAGCTAAAGCCCCCGCGCCGCCGCTGCGGCTTGCCATCGATTACACAGCATTGAGCGACAATTGGCGTGCACTTGACAACCTTTCGGGTAAGGCACGGGCTGGGGCAGCAGTTAAGGCTAATGGCTATGGCCTTGGCGCGCGCGGCGTCACCCGAGCATTGTTCAATGCGGGCTGCCGCGATTTTTTTGTCGCTTATACGCAGGAAGCAGCTGAGATTTCTGATCTTGTTCCGCCACAGACGCTATCGGTTCTTCATGGCCCGCAGAATGGTGGTGATGCGCAATATATGCAGGCATCAGGTTTTCGGCCGGTCATAAATTCGCTGGCCCAGGCTGCCATTTGGCTGGAAACCGGTGGCGGTGAGTGCGATCTGATGGTCGATACCGGGATAAACCGGTTGGGGATGGCCATGGCCGATCTGGGACATCCCATGGTTCAGCAGCTTCAGGTGGCAACTTTGCTTTCGCATCTTGCTTGCGCGGATGAAGACAGCGCACTGAATGCTGAGCAGCATAAGCGTTGGGCAGAAGCGCGCCAGCAAGTACCCGCGCGCGATACCAGCTTGGCCAATTCCGCAGGGATCATGCTGGGGCCTGACTATCATGGCAGCCTGACCCGTCCTGGCCTATCGCTTTATGGCGGTATTCCACGCAGCGAATTGGCGCAGCATATCAGGCCCGTGGTGAGGCCTCAGGCAGTGATTATGCAGGTTCGTCATATTAGCGCTGGGGAGAGCATCGGCTATAATGCCACCTTTACTGCCCAATCGGCCATGCGCCTTGGGGTGGTCGCCATAGGCTATGCCGATGGCTATCTTCGCGCATGGTCAGGCAAAGGCACGATGCACTGTGGCGATTACACTCTATCAGTGCTGGGCCGTGTTTCGATGGACATGACGGTGGTTGATCTTACCCAAGCGCCGCAAGTCGGTGAAGGGGATTGGCTGGATTTGTCTTATGATCTGCCTTCGGCTGCTGAGACAAGCGGCCTGTCCCAATATGAATTGCTTACGCTGCTTGGTCGTCGCTTCACCCGCTGATCCCGTCTTTTGCTGCGCAGCATAGCTTTTGTTGCGCTGCACTAGGTGCAAGTGCTAAGACAGAGCATGATCTGAACCACAGAGGATGGGTTGGCATGGCTAAGGTTAAAGACGGAGACAGTGTTGTCATAAAAAAATATGCCAATCGCCGTCTCTATAACACCCAATCATCCAGCTATATCACGCTTGATCACTTGGCTCAGATGGTCCGAGAAGGCGTTGATTTTAAAGTGGTTGATGCCAAAAGTGGTGATGATATCACACACCAGATACTGACCCAGATCATCGTTGAAGAAGAAGCAAGCGGCGAGCAAATGCTGCCAGTCAGCTTTCTGCGCCGTCTGATCTCGATGTATGGTAATTCGATGCAGGGCCTGTTGCCGCATTATCTTGAAGCATCGATGGAACATTTCAGCGCGAACCAACAAAAGCTGCGTTCGACATTAGAAGATAGCTTGGGCAGCAACCCTTTTGCCAAGATTGCCCAGCAAAATCTGGAAATGTTTAAAGCTGCTGCGGCTGCTTTTATGCCCAGTGCCGCAACGCAGGCTGAACCAGCGGGAAGGCCGGCGGCAAGCCAGTCGGACGAATTGTCTGCCTTGCGTGAGCAAATGGCCGCAATGCAGCGTAAGCTGGATGAATTAGGCAAGTAAGCCACATTCTTGACTGCGTGTTTGAACCGCGCTGCATCTCGGGCTAACAGCGCGGGATGAATCAGCCCACTATCAAGCACGCCCTCTCCGTAACCCGCGATAGCGATTTTGCCGCCTGGTATCAGGAGGTGATCGCAGAAGCTGACATGGCCGAGGAATCGGGTGTGCGCGGCTGCATGGTTATCAAGCCATGGGGCTATGGGATTTGGGAACGCATCCAACAGGTGATGGATGCCCGGATCAAAGCGGCTGGGGTGCAGAACTGCTATTTTCCGCTGTTTATCCCGTTATCGTATTTCGCCAAAGAAGCGGAACACGTTGAAGGCTTTGCCAAAGAAATGGCCGTGGTTACGCATCACCGTTTGGTAAGCGATGGCAAAGGTTCCCTGGTTCCCGATCCTGAAGCCAAGCTGGAAGAGCCGCTGGTGGTTCGGCCAACATCGGAAACAGTTATTGGCGCGGCCATGGCGCGTTGGGTGCAATCGTGGCGCGATCTGCCATTGCTGACCAATCAATGGGCCAATGTTGTCCGCTGGGAAATGCGCACCCGTATGTTCCTGCGAACCAGCGAATTTCTGTGGCAGGAAGGCCATACCGCGCACACTGACCGTGATGATGCGATGGTTGAGACCCTGCGCGCTCTGGAAATGTACCGATCGTTTTCGGAAGACGTTCTGGCCATGCCGGTTATTGCTGGTGAAAAGCCAGAGAACGAGCGCTTCCCCGGAGCGGCTGCAACCTATTCGATCGAAGCCATGATGCAGGATGGCAAGGCGCTGCAGGCGGGTACTTCGCACTATCTGGGCACCGGGTTCGCCGAGGCGGCGGGCATCCGTTATCAAGACAAAGAAGGGCAGCAAACGCTGTGCCACACCACCAGTTGGGGCGTTTCCACACGTCTGATCGGCGGCGTTATCATGACACACGGTGATGATGATGGTCTGCGCGTGCCGCCGCGCATTGCGCCACACCAGATCATTATTGTGCCGATGCTGCGCGATAATGATGAAGATGATGGCATCATCGCCTATTGCCGTGAAATGCTGGCTAGCCTTAACGGCCAAATGGCTTTGGGTGAACCCTTACGCGCCCATCTTGATCTGCGCGCGTTGAAGGCCACTAACAAGCGGTGGGGCTGGGTCAAAAAGGGTGCGCCGGTGATCGTCGAAATTGGCGGTCGTGATGTTGCTGGCGGCAATGTCTGCTGGCTGCGCCGTGACGCGCTGTATAACGAGAACGGCAAGATCGCCTCTACTATTGAAGCCCGTGATGCTTTTACCGGTTCTGCCGCTGCTCTGCTCGCTGATATTCAGGCATCACTTCACACCGAGGCCACGGCCCGGCGCGATGCCCAGATTTACCGCGGGATTGATAGCCTTGATGCTCTGGCTGCCTTTTTCAGCGCCGATAAGCGCTATCCTGGCTGGGTTGAACTGGGTTGGTCGCGTCCAACGGGGGCGGAACTGGAAGCGGTTGTTACCACGCTTAAGGCGCACAAGCTGACCATCCGCAACACACCGATGGGGGCGGCCAAGCCATCTGGCACCTGTATTTTCACGGGTAAGCCAGCGGTCGAGACGATATACGTCGCGCGGGCTTACTGACTTGCCCCGCAAGGCAACCAGCGCGCCGGGTCTTCCCAACCGCAAGCAAATTCTGGACTTCATTCAGAACACGCCCACGCCGGCAGGCAAGCGTGAAATCGCCCGCGCCTTTGGCCTTAAGGGGCAAGAGAAGATCGCTCTGAAGGCCTTGCTGCGCGATATGGCTGAAGAAGGCCTGATCGACGGTAAGAAGACCGCCTTTCACCGCATGGGCGGTGTGCCCAAGGTTACTGTTCTGCGCGTGGTTGATATTGATGAGGGTGAGGCCATCGCCATTCCCGATGCTTGGCAACCTGATGATGCCACGCCGCCACCGCGCCTGAGAATTATCGAACGATCAGGCGGAAAACGGAACGGGCCGCGTCCCGCCATGGCGGCGCTGAAGGTTGGTGATCGGGTATTGGCGCGGACAGAGGAAGCCGGCGCAGGCTGGATTGCCCATCCGATGAAGAAGCTGCCGGTCAGCAGCGAAAGCGTGCTGGGCGTGATTGAGCGTGATGGCGCGGGCAAGGCTTGGCTGGCCCCGGTCGATAAGCGCATGCGTAATTCTCTGCCGGTTGCCGATCTCGGCTCTGCAGAAGAGGGCAATCTCGTTTTGGCGGAACCGGCAGGCAAATCGCCCCGCTCTGGGGTGAAGGTGACTGCGGTTCTCGGCGATCCCTTGGCGCCGCGCGCTTTCAGCCTCATCGCCATTCACAAGCATGGTATTCCTTTTGTCTTTCCCTCGGAAACCTTGGAAGAGGCTGAACGCGCTGCGCGGTTGCCGCTGAGTGCTGAAAAACGCGAAGACCTGCGTCACTTGCCCATCGTGGCGATCGACCCTTCCGATGCGCGTGATCATGATGACGCGATCTGGGCTGAGCCGGATGGGGCAGGGGGCTTTCGTGCCCTTGTCGCTATTGCCGATGTTAGTTTCTATGTCCGCCCCGGCGGCGCATTGGACCGGGAAGCGCGCAAGCGGGGCAACTCAGTCTATTTCCCCGACCGGGTCGTGCCGATGCTGCCAGAGGTCTTGTCAGCCGATGTTTGCTCTTTGAAATCGGGCGAAGATCGTGCCGCCATGGCCTGCCATATGACGATCGACAGCCACGGGCGGGTCATTGCTTGGCGCTTTACCCGCGCCTTGGTGCGGATTTCTGAAGTTATTGCCTATGAAGATGCTCAGGCGCGCATTGATGCGGATAAGGCATCGGAGAATTTGCAGAATCTGTGGGCCTGTTGGCGCTTGCTGGAAAAGGCCCGCGATGCGCGTGATCCCTTGGCGCTTGATCTGCCAGAACGGCAGGTGAAACTTGATGATCAGGGACGTATTTCGGAGATTGCCATTCGCGAGCGGCTTGATGCCCACCGGGTGGTGGAAGATTTCATGATCGCAGCAAACGTGGCTGCCGCCAAAGCATTGGAGGCCAAGGTGGCCCCCGTTGTTTATCGCATC